>JAZMZS010000245.1:0-6616 GCA_045586105.1 Eubacteriales bacterium
CAGGGTGTCCCATCTCTGCACGGACCTTTCCCCACTCGGTATTTATGTCGCCGTTTGCAAATTCTATGGCATCCATAACTTCGTCTACCCAATATGTCCAATCCTCGTTTGTTCCGTGGGTGATGCCAATGCCGCATACATAAAGAGGTTCTACGCCAAGGTCTTCGCAAAGAAGGAGAAATTCATAATAACCAAGCCCGTCTGTCGAGCGATACCCCCAAATACTTTCGTGTCCCGCTCTGTCCTCTTTATTATAGAGCGTGTTTTTCCAATAGAATGACTGCGAAAAATTTTTACCTTCAATATAACAACCGCCGGGGAAACGCAGAAACGTGGGATTCATATCTGCCAAGGACTCCGCCATATCTACTCTAAGACCGGATTCCCCATACACTTTTTCTGGCATGAGGGATACTACGTCAAAGTATACTGTTCCTGTATCTCCCTCGCAGTAGAGTACCATCTGTCCCTGCGCCGCATATTCGGTTGGAGTTAGTGTGAGAGAATACTTTGTCCACTCAGAAGTGATAGCTGATACTATGGCCGGTACAGAGATCTCTTCTCCCGTTGCACTGAGCAGTTTTGCCGATACGGTACCGGAGAAGTCATCGCTGCGTGCGTAGAAAGTGAGGTCGTATTTATCGCCGACTTCGAACTCCATGCCAAAATAACCCTCATTGCGAACACCTACATAACCGCCGTTTGGCATCGTTGAAATGTCAAGCTTCAAATGCTGGAACTGTGCATCGTTGAGCGTGTTAGTCTTGTTAAGGCTCATTGTTCCGCTTGCACCGTCCGAGGTGTAGAGATACCAATAAGGAATCGAATCGGCGGCATCATGGAAGCAAGTATTTCGAAGCAGCTCGGGATAAAGACCTCCGTCGCCTGCATGGCTTATGTCCTCAAAAAATACGCCGTACATAGTAGGGCTCACAGAATGCAATACGTCTTTTGCATCCACAGTCAACGTGTAAGTGGTTTCTCCTGCAGCTTTGGGGAGAACTGTCACATCATAAGCAACGCTTTGCGAACATTCTCCATATGAGAACTTAGCCGTAAGCCTTGCAGTTACCGCTGACTTGCCTGCATCTGGACGGTGAATAACACCAACGCAGCCGCTTGTTTCAACAACTGTAGAGTTATCCGAGGACCACTCTACATTTACCTTGTCGTTAACAATAGTAGGAAGATACAGATTTTCGGTAACCTTTTCAAATTCGGGAAGATCAATACTGTCGATTGCGTGATGCACCAATATTTCATCCGACCATCCGTTTTCCATAACCGTATTGATTTCATTTATTGAAAGCGATCGGTTGTATATACGGAAGTCCTTTACCTCAAGGCTCGCGTACGGGTCCACCGCCCAGTTCGATTTAGCAATATAGAATTTATAGTCACCGCCTGTACGGGGGATCGCGGTTTCAAATTCACTGCTTGCCCACTTTATACCGTTGATCCACAAGGTTGTCAGATCACCTTTTCGGGTTACGGTTATATGCTGCCATCTCGGTGTTGAAAATTCCACAGGATACATGTATCCCGAGGGGAAATCCTTGGTAGTGCTCTTTTTCAGGCTCTCGGGAGGAGCAAGCCTCTTGCTGCCGCTGTTATCCATTTTCAAAATGTACTTGCCTGCGGTCAAAAACATTACGTTTGAAGTGGAAGTGCCGTAGTCAAAAACGCGCGATACACCCGTTCCGTCTTCGACCTTGACCCACGTGCTCACGGTAAAGTCGCCTGGTACATTGTTCATTGCCTCTGTGGGAATATCCACATATTTGCCATTTTCTGCCGTATTATCAAGCTCAAGGGCTACGCCTGTGTTACCACCATCGGTCGTGATCCAGCTTGCACCGTAAACGGTCGCATCGTAGCCGTTGCCCGATGAATCCTTGGCAATATTACCGCTCGTTTCATCAAATTTATACCATGCCTGAAGACCGTCGGTGATATCAATTTTGATATTGTTATCTAAGTTTTTATCGGGTTCTTCAAAGGTGCTTTCCTCCGTTTCGGAGCTTGTGCTTTCTTCCGTTTCGGAGCTTGTGCTTTCTTCCGTTTTACAACTTGCCATTATAAATATCATCGCCATAGCAAGAAGCAGTGATAAGACCTTTCTAATTCTTTTCATCTAAAAAAATCCTTTCATCATTTTTTGCGTTTCTTTGCGAAATATCAGACCCACTAAAATAATTATGCCTCAGCTTTTTTGCCGTAAAGATGCCTTGTAACTTTATTATATCAGCCCCGCAGCATGTCTTTCGACTGCAAGAGCTCTTTGGTATTTTCCCATAAATCTATCAAACGACTTGACCTGCTCCTCCGTGGCGGAAACGGTGCCTTTTTCTGCATCCGTGAAAATACTGTCAATAAACTGCTCAAGATCATTTACTCGGTTACACGTTGCAAGTGCAAGCAATGCCATGCCCCATGCACCACCCTCACCTGCATTCTGCAAAACGGTAATGGGCGTGCCAATTGCCGCCGACATGGCACTCTGCCCTACCGCGGGTGCCTTAAAAAAGCCGCCGTGTCCGCATACGCTGTCGATACGCACGTTTTCTTTAGCAAGCATTTTGCAACCTATTGCCAACGTTCCGAGTGCGGAAAAGATATGCATCTTCATAAAGTTTGCAAGCGTAAGCTTTCCGTCGGGTGTTCTTGCTATAAGCGGAACACCTCTCTCAACTCCCGCAATCGGCTCACCCGAAAGAAAATTGTAACCTAAAAGTCCACCGCAGTTTTCGTCGCCCTCCATAGACTTTGCATAAAGAGCACCAAAAAGCTCTCCTCTGCTTATGCTTCCTCCACCGAGTGCGATCACTTCTTCAAACAGATTGGTCCATGCAGTGATCTCGGACGTGAAATTGTTTACGTGTACCATAGCAACGGGAGCACCGTGAGGTGTAGCAACAACGTCTATCTCTCTGTAGCAGCCTTTAAGTTGTTTTTCAAGAACCACCATGAGAAATGCGGATGTTCCTGCGGAGATATTTGCGGTTTTCGGTGTTACACTGCATGTCGCCACCATTCCGGTTCCCGCATCTCCCTCGGGAGCACAAAGCACGCAACCTGCCTCAAGCTTGCCTGTCGGATCGAGATACCTTGCGCCGTCATCGGTAAGCTCACCTGCATTATCAGCGGCAAGCAATACCTCGGGAAGTAAACTATCAAACGGTGTATCTATTCCCTTGCCGCTGAGAAGCGTATCGAATTTTAAAAGCATTTCCTTGTCATAGCCGCCGCTGCACACAGGAAACATTCCTGACGCATCGCCGATGCCAAGCACCTTTTTGCCTGTCAGCTTGTAATGAACGTAACCTGCGAGCGTAGTTAAAAAGGCAACCCTTTTTACGTGTGCTTCATTATTCAGCACCGCTTGATAATAATGTGCAACGCTCCAACGCATCGGAATGTTAAAGCCAAGCAGCTCGGTAAGCTCGTCTGCCGCTTTTTCGGTATTGGTATTGCGCCACGTTCTGAAAGGTACTAACAAGGTGTCATTTTCATCAAAAGCAAGATAGCCGTGCATCATGGCTGAGATGCCGATTGCAGAGATTTTGCAAAGCTCCTCCCCGCATTTATTTTTGTAGTCCTCGGCAAGTGCCGCATAGCTCTCCTGCAACCCTTTTTCTACGTTTTCAAGCGAATACGACCACAGTCCGTCTACAAGCTCGTTTTCCCATTCAAACGAGCCTGATGCTATAACCTCGGCATTTTCGTTGATCAGTACCGACTTTATCCTTGTAGAGCCAAGCTCTATTCCTAATATTTTTTTCATTTTCTTCTCACTTCTGTCCGTAGTAGGCATTCTTTCCGTGCTTGCGCAAGTAATGCTTATCCAATAACTCCCGTTGCATTACACTTGCATTCGAAGACAACGCTTGGGTATGGAATGCCATAAATGCAAGTTCTTCCAGCACTACGGCGTTGTGCACCGCATTTTCGGGATCAGTTCCCCACGCGAAGGGTCCGTGAGAATGTACCAGCACCGCCGGAATATCCTCGGCAGATATATCCTTGAATCTCTCAACAATGACATTGCCGGTTTCAAGTTCATACTCACCGCTGATCTCTTCGGGTGTCATCCTGCGTGTGCAAGGAATTTCCCCGTAAAAATAGTCACCGTGGGTAGTACCGTATGCAGGGATCCCTCTGCCTGCCTGCGCCCATGAAGTCGCCCAGCGTGAATGTGTGTGAACAACGCCTCCAAGAGTCGGAAATGCTCTATAAAGTGCAAGATGCGTAGGAGTGTCGGAGGAAGGCTTCCATTTCCCGTCTACGGTCTTTCCGGTATGCAGGTCAACGACCACCATATCTTCATCAGTCATCGCGTCGTAAGAAACGCCGCTCGGCTTAATTACTACAAGTCCTCTTTCGCGATCTATTCCGGAAGCGTTACCCCAAGTAAAGACCACAAGTCCGTACTTAACTAAATCAAGGTTTGCTTCAAGGACTGCCTGTTTTAATTCTTCAAGCATTGACACTCCTCCTTACTGCAATTTCCATGCTATGTCGTTTAAGAAAAGTTCTTTTTCCAATGCTTGTACCGTAGTATTCTTATCGATATGCACAAACTCGATGCCGAGCATATTGGCAAAATCCTTCATCTGCTCTGCACTGACGTCGTAGGAAAGCACAGTATGATGTGCACCGCCTGCGGTTATCCAGCATTCAATGCCTGAAAGCAGGTCAGGCTCGGGCTTCCACATTACTCTTGCTACGGGGAGATTTGGCATAGCCATAATAGGCTTTACACATTCAATGTCCTGACAGATCAGCCTGAGTCTGCCTCCCATATCTACAAGGCTCACCACGATCGCTTTTCCTGACTTGCCTTCAAAAACAAGTCTGGCAGGATCTTTTTCGTTCATGCCGATGCCAAGGTGATGTGTTTCGATTTTCGGTCTTGCATCATCAGCCGCAAGAGAGGGACAAACCTCAAGCATATGTGCGCCGAGGCTGTATTCATTTCCCTTTTCAAGGTGATACGTATAGTCCTCCATAAAAGCAGATGCACCGTTGCCGTTTTCACCCATAGCTTTCATAATTGCGGTCATTGCCGCAACCTTCCAGTCACCCTCGCCGCCGTAGCCATATCCCTTTGACATAAGGTGCTGCGATGCAAGACCCGGAAGCTGCTCCATACCGTAAAGGTCCTGAAATGTATTTGTAAATGCCAGACACCCCTCACGTGCAAGCATCTTTTCAATAGCGATTTCTTCTTTCGCTTGATAGCGGATCGCCTCCAAATTATCCGTTGCGATGTCATATTTATCTTGATAGGTTGCCATAAGAGCATCGATTTCCGCTTCGGTAACGACAGACATTTCTTTTACAAGGTCGCCCACCGCCCACGTATTTACCTGCCAGCCGAGCTTTGCCTGAACCTCGACCTTATCGCCTTCGGTAACGGCAACCTCACGCATGTTATCGCCAAAACGCATGACCTTGAGTTCACGGGAAACAGCTACACCGATAGCCGACTTCATCCATGAGCCAAGGCGGTCGATAACTCTTTCGTCCTGCCAATGACCTGCTATCACCTTGCGCGGAATGCGAAGTCTTGCGGCGATAAATCCGTGTTCTCTGTCTCCGTGTGCCGCCTGATTGAGATTCATAAAATCCATATCGATCTCATCATTGGGAATTGCCTTATTGTACTGTGTAGCAAGATGGCAATACGGCTTTTGCAGCATAGAAAGACCGTTTATCCACATTTTCGATGGTGAGAACGTGTGGCACCAAGTGATAACACCTGCACAGCTTCTTACATAGTTAGCCTCTGAGATGATTTCCGCAATCTCCGAATTACTCTTTGCTGTTCCTTTATATACGAGTTTGTACGGAAGTTTTCCACATTCATTCAGATACTGCACCATCTCGGCAGCACGTCTATCTACCGTATTCAAAACATCTTCACCGTATAATGTCTGGCTTCCGACGAGCAGCCAGAACTCTTTATTGCATTTGCTCATTCTAACACCTTTCACAGAGTAATAGTTTTCTTCATCTTTAGATTACCATATATAAAAATAATTTCAAGAAATCTGTTATCTTGTTATGGACATCTATTAATTTTTGTGATATTATTTTTGTAAAACAAGATCAATTCTATCAAAATGAGGATTGCATTATGGAAGCGATATTCGAGAGTACTAACAAAAATGTTAATGAATACTTCACATTGCGAAAATATAGGAACCTTATCAATCTTCCGCACTATCATAGTGAGCATGAATTGATACATATTGACCAAGGAACCGCAGAAATAATCATCAATAATGTGCTTTATGTCTTGCATGACGGAGAATCTGTTTTTGTATATGCAAATGACATACACCGTATAAAGTCCGATGGACGCGCAATTATCAGCGTAATCAAAGCAGACACAGGTTATTTCGCTGATTTGTTTTCAGACAAAATACTTGTCTCTCCTATGTTACAAGACAGATACTTCTCTTCCTCCTTAATCGATGAAATACGATGTGAGTTAAAACACAAAGACAAATTCGGAAACATTATAGCGCTGAATATGCTATCGACGGCATTTGCTAAAATGATGCGGGGAGAAAGTACCCGCGAAACAAAAAAAGACTTCGCAAATACCGCC
>JAZMZS010000246.1:0-8494 GCA_045586105.1 Eubacteriales bacterium
GCTATGATAGGCGGGGGTATGTCTGCTGAAGACGCCGCAGGCGTTATGAGTATTCAGATCGACGGAGAGGTAGAAAGCCTCGGCAAGGATCAGATGCAGAATTTCTTTTACACCTATATTATGATCTTTGCTCTTTATATGGTCATTCTGCTATACGGACAGATGGTGGCAATGAGCGTTGCGACCGAAAAAAGCTCCCGTGCCATGGAGCTGCTTATCACCAGCGCCAAGCCCGTCAATATGATGTTCGGTAAGGTTTTGGCGGCTTGTATGGCGGGTCTCGTTCAGCTCGTTGCGATCTTCGGCTCGGCACTCGTGTTTTATAACGTGAACAAGTCTTACTGGGGGGATAACGAGATTGTTGACTCTATCTTCGATATTCCGCCCGAGTTGTTTATATATATGCTCGTATTCTTCCTGCTCGGATTTCTTATATACGCGTTTCTGTACGGCGCGATTTCCTCCACCGTTTCAAAGCTGGAGGACATCAATACGGCAGTTCAGCCCGTAACCTTCCTGTTCATTTTTGGATTTATGGTGGTCATGTTTTCGATGAGCAGCGGAAGCGTGGACAACCTGCTGATGCAGGTCTGCTCATATATTCCGTTTACCTCGCCGATGGCGATGTTTACAAGGATAGCCATGAGCACTGTGCCTTGGTATGAGATAGCAATATCCATCGGCATTCTGACCGCTTCTACCTTTGGGATAGGGATACTTTCCGCAAAGATATACCGCGCAGGTGTCCTTATGTACGGCACCTCTCCTAAGATCGGAAATCTGATCAAAGCCGTTTGGAAGGCTTGAGTAATGAGGTGTTTGAGCGTAGCTGCGAAGACAGGTAATGTTCAGCTTCCGCTCCGGGATCACCGATAGCGTATTTTTAGCAAAACACCGTGAGTGAACAAATAAATGATCGGAGGAGATCGTATGATGAAAAAAGGAGCACTGATCACGCTTTTATGTGTTGCGGCGGCAATCATCTTATGTGCTTGCGGCAAGCAAGGGAAAAAAGCATCCGGCTTTGACTGTGAAGAGGCTTACAAGCCGACTCTTGAAGAATTCTACGAGGTTATTGCCTCTCCCGAAAGTAATGAGGATCTTCATGACGGACTTAACGGCGTTCGCGAGGCTGCGCTGGCGTTCGGTGACGGGGCGCTTGACAAGATCGGATACCTGTTCGATGACGTGAACGGTGACGGCAGGGAGGAGGTATTCATCGGCTGCTTTGATAACGAGGGCGCCGACGGAGTGAAAAACGAGATCTACGCAGCGTTCTCGCATGACGGGAATGATCTCATTCCGCTTTTTGAAAAGCAAAAACGCAGTACCTTTGCGCTGACCGGCGAGGGGACGTTCTATTTCTACGGCACGGACGGAGCTAAATACTATATTCTTGCCGAATACGAGCTGACCGAGGATGGGGAGCTTTCCTGCATAGACTTTTACTTTACATATCCCCGAAACGGAGATGGCAAAAACTTCGGTTATTACCACAACACAACAGGCGAATGGGATCCCGAGGGCTCCGAGGAGATCAGCCTGACCCCCGAAGCCTTTGATAAGCTCCGAAGCGGCATTGCAAAAAGAACCAAGCCTCTTGAGGACGTAAGGTTTTCCGAGGTCGGAGAATAACAAGGCTGTCATATCTGACGGCGTAAAGTAAGGAGAAGATCGATGAAACGTACCGTAACGAAGATTATCAGCATTCTGCTCTCGGCTATAACCTGCTTTTCCGTGCTTCCGCTAAATGCTTTTGCCTGGGGCAAGATGACGCACGTTTATACGGCGAATATTATCAAGCACGAGGTCACGGACGGCTCTTATGCAACCGTGAGGTATCCCGCCGATACGGAGATCGCGTATGATTCCTTTCAGTTTGATATTCCCGAAGAATATCTCAGGGCGATCGCTTTATATCCCGGTGAGTTCCGTGCAGGGGCATTAGGCCCCGACCTCTACCCCGATATTATAACGGGTCAGATGTATATCCACCCCGAGTACGCCAATATTGATTCGGGGGAGTGGATCACTCTGCTCTGCGAAGCAGTCAACAAAATGGGTAAGGATACCGAGGAGCGTAAGGCGGCGCTTTCCTTTACGCTCGGGTGTATGCTCCATTACTGCGGAGATCTGTTCGGACATGATTTTGTAAACACCTTCTCGGGCGGCAGCTTTCCGTCTCTTGCGAGCCTTGACGTAATAGATCTGAAGGGTGAGAGGCTGAATAACATTCTGAGCCATTTGTCCTTGGAAAAATACATGGATAATATGATATATCCTACCTACGAAGACGGAAAAGCCGATGCGCCGAACAGATTCGTTTCAAACACCTTGGTCTTCAACGGCTCGCCCGCTGCAGGACTTGCGCCTCTTTATAAAAAATATCCTGCGGTAGAGATACCGTTTGAGGATATTGAAAGCGATCTTTTAAAGGATGCGCTGGATGACTTTTTCGATGAGAACGGCAACAACGTACCCCCTCACTATACCGCAATGCTTGCGCTGCGTGATTACGTTACTGCTTCCGCCGATAAATACCGCGAGAATATGGATCCTGCGAGCGCAGCCATCACGAGATACTGTGACGAGTGGGCGGAGGATATCGACCGCGGGATCATAGAATTTACGGCAGCCTGCGACAATATTGCAAGGCGTATGGTGACTGGTGAAAAAAACAAGAATATCGAGTGGAAAAAATTCGAGGAGGAGCTTGAAAACGGAGTAAGCATCTTTGATGAGGTATATAAGGATCTGATCAAGAAAGGCTTGATCACCAAGGAAATGGTCGAGGGAAGCGAAGGCTCCTCTATCGTGATCATAAAGGAGGAGCTTGGGTACTGGTGGGACGAGTACGGTGTCTATATGATCGGTATTCCCGATATTATTATCGACGGTATTGAGTTCCCTGTCATTGAAGACGTCATTGACATGCTTACGCTCGGCTGGCTCTGGGATCTGATCGGGAACAAGCTCAAGGAGTGGTGCGCTGACGAGATATCCAAGTACATCTTCGGCATGTCCTTAAATATAGGCTTGACCGGCGAGGATATCGCAGAGATGGCTTCAAAGATAACCGCCCGTCTGGATGACCCCGAGGTTCAGCTCGATCACAAGGATAATCCGTACAAGCCCTCGGAGGACAACTTTGCGGATCTGATGGAGTACCTTGATTCTCTGCCTGAGGAGCTGAAATACACGAAGCCCGATTCCGAGTTTGAGGCGCTGTATAATACGATCACTATGTTCAAGCTGGTGCTCATGGGCCCCGAGAATTATACGAGGTTCATCGAAAGATACGCGGGGGTACAGCAGACCTCGTATCATATGAACACCGCCCGTCTTGAGGCTTCTTCCCTGATGCTTGAGTTCAAGACGTCAGACCTCTACCTTTCGGGCACGAATGACAACATATACGTGATAGTTTACAGGGTGAATGAAAACGGAACGAAGACCGGGATCGTCACAAAGCTGTTGGACATTTCGGGAAAGGATGATTTTGAGGCAGGCGATACACAGACCTACGAGGTACAGCTTCCCGAGTCCGTAAGGCTGGACGAGCTTGAGATAGCGCTCAAAAAGACGCCCGCATTTGATTTTCTTCCCGCCTTGACGGACGACTGGTGCTGTGAGAACATCCGCGTTACGCCGATGTATGCGGGCTACGCTATCACCGAGCCTATCGATCTTGGCGGAATAAGGCTGAAGGGCATATGCAAGTCTATAGGCTTGAATTTCAGAGAGGCGCTGAAGGCGGGCAGAGATGCGGAGACTCAAAGCTCTCAGCCTGTTACTGATCTGAAGGTTCAGATCAAGGTAAAGGACAAAATGTACGCAGGCACCGACTCGGATATCTATCTGAGAGCTTATAACGGCAATATCGGTTATGCGTGGCAGAGCGTTCTGCTCGACAAGGCTATGTACAACGACCTCGAGCGCGGCGATAACGATACTTACGTCATTCCCATCGTGATCGCAGGAGAAAAATCAAACGGGATCCCTCTCGATAAGCTGAGAATAGAATTCGACCACACGGGTATCGACGAGGCAAACTGGGAAGAGGTTACGGTCACGCCCTGCTACGGCTCTCTTGAGCTGACCGAGCCGATCTCACTCGGAGGAAAGAAATTTGAGGATACCGTATGGAAGACCTCCTTCGATAAGAAGGTGAAAAAAGCCGTTTACAAGCAGTACGAGCCGATAGAGACGGAATATACGACCGTTCTTGATGACGGATTGCTGTCTTATATGGGCAGTCTTGACGGAGGCGAGGAATGGGTAGACGATGAAAACGAGCTTTGGGCTGATCCCGTGATCCGCAAGAAAGTATTTTTTGAGATATTCAAGGGATTTGGTCCCGAGATCGAATACACGGGCGAGCCCACGGCGCTCGATTGTGACCCCGTTGAGCTCGTTCTCGAACTTACGGGAGTGTGGAACGGTGTAAGCAATACCCGAAGATCACAGGTAAAGGACCTTGAGCACGTATATCAGGTCGAAGGCAGCTTGGATGTTACCTTCATTGATGAAAACGGCACGGAGACGTACAAGGTCTCGGGAGTAAACGTATCTGACGGTCATGCGTTTCAAAGCGTTGAAGCAGGTAAGCTTGTTCCCGGATATTATGATCTGAAGGTCTATTATGCCCCGAACGATGCAGATCCGACCTATTCGGATACGACGGTGACCTTCAAGAGGGCTATACGAGTAATAGCGATGAACGAACCCGCAGCCGAGCTTGCTGTCAAGACTCAGCCGAAGGACGTTAAGGCGGATATCGGAGAGAAGGTTACCTTTAGAGTAGAAGCAACGGGAGGCGTTGCTCCGTACAGCTACCAATGGCAGATCGTATCGGGTAATAATTGGCGCGATGCCGACGGAAGTTGGAGCACGGGCTTTGTAAACAGCTCCTTCTCGTTTACGGTGGCTAACGATGAGTTCGATACGGGATACAGATACCGCTGCATTATTACCGATATGACAGGCAAGACCGTTACGAGCGACGAGGTCAGGGTCGTCGAGAAAACGAAGCCGCTTGAGGTCGTGATAAACAACGGAGAAGAGACGATCGACTACAATGCTGACAAGAATCTGCCAAAGACCCTCACAGCCAACGCGAAGGGCGGCGTAGGTCCTTACACGTATACCTGGTATGCGAAGAAGTACTTTGCGGGTCCGCATGAGGATTGGGAGGCGGTCTCCGAGAGCTCAAGCTACGTATTGACCCCCTCTGTGCAAAGTGACCTTATAGTCAAGGTGGAGGTAACTGATTCCACCGGTAAAAAGGTAATGAGCAAAGAGGTCTTGATCAAAGTGACCTACACCGTAAACTGACCGCAGCTTGAATATGCTCGCCGCAAAGGAATTTTAATAGACAAAATACGCCTTACCGTCGGTATTCCGACGATAAGGCGTATTGCTTTCTTATTGGTATTACGTGAGTGGGAGAAATAACTATCTCTGTACCCTGCCAGAGCCGTCTCCGCCTGCGAGCTTTTCAACCTCGGCTACGCTGATACGGTTGTAGTCTCCCTCGATCGAATGCTTGAGAGCTGAGGCGGCTACGGCAAATTCGATCGCGTCCTGCGTGTTCTTGCCGTTTAGCAGAGCGTAGATCAGACCTCCTCCGAAGCTGTCGCCGCCGCCTACTCGGTCAACGATGTGCAGATGGTAGGTCTTTGAGAAGCAATAGCTTTCTCCGTCGTAGAGCATTCCCGCCCAGTCGTTATCGTTTGCGGAAATGGAGGATCTGAGAGTGATCGCGACCTTCTCAAAGCCGAATTTATCAGCTAACTGCTTCGCCACGGACTTGTAGCCCTCGTGATCAAGCTTGCCGCCGTAGATGTCGGTGTTTTCGGCTTCAATGCCGAAGACGTCCTTTGCGTCCTCTTCGTTTGATATGCAGACGTCGACGTATTTGCAAAGGCGCGTCATTGCTTCTCTCGCCTCTGCCCTTGTCCAGAGCTTTCCGCGGTAGTTAAGATCGCACGAGATCTTGACGCCTCTCTTTTTTGCCGCCTCGCAGGCTTGGGCGCATATCTCAACGAGATTACCGCCGAGCGCGGGAGTTATTCCCGTAAAGTGGAACCAATCCGCTCCCTCGAATATGCTGTCCCAATCAAAATCCTCGGGCACCGCCTCCGCAATAGCTGAATGTGCACGGTCGTAAATACATACCGAGCCGCGCTGAGACGCTCCCTTCTCGAGAAAATATATGCCAACGCGGTCTCCTCCGCGGACGATCTCGTCAGTATCAACTCCGAAATAACGGAGCGAATCGACCGCTCCCTGACCGATCGCGTGCTTAGGGAGCTTGGTCACGTAGGTGCTGTGCAGACCGAAGTTGGCAAGAGAGACGGCAACGTTAGCCTCGCCTCCGCCAAAGGTAGTCTGCATCTGATCGTTTTGGAAGAATCTATGGTATCCGTTGGGAGCAAGGCGAAGCATCAGCTCGCCGAAGGTGACTACCGTTTTCATTTATGTCCCTCCGCCTTTTCGAGCGCTTCCTTTACGAAGAAGCTGCCGCCGATCGCCGCGACCTTGTCAAATGCAAGAAACTCGTCGATGTTGCTTCTGTCAACACCGCCCGTAGGAATAAATCTGACCTGCGGGAAGGGAGCGGAGAGCGCCTTGAGAGCGCTAAGCCCCCCGTATACGTTTGCGGGGAAGAACTTTACGGTGGTAATCCCGAGCTCAAGCGCCATCATGATCTCGGTGGGAGTTACGCAGCCGGGGTAGTAGGGAATATCTCTTTCCTTGCAGATCTTAGCAACGTCAACCGAGAGGCCGGGAGATACGATAAATGCCGCTCTCGCAGCCAGAGCTGCCTCACACTGCTCGGCGTTAATTACGGTGCCTGCTCCGATGTCCATATCGGGATAGTTCTTTGACGCGTAGCTGATAGCCTCAGCCGCGCAGGCGGTACGGAAGGTGATCTCTGCGGTATTGATACCGTTGTTTTTTAAAGCGGTAAGGATCCTGTCCGTCTCGCCGAGCTCTTTTATTACTACTACGGGAATAAACTTTTCCATTTTCATTCTCCTTTTTAACTGTTACTCGTGCGGGATCACACGCCGCTGTAAGCGGCAAAGCCGCCGTCAATGGGAAGCACCACGCCCGTGATGGCTGAAGCCGCACGGTCGTCACAGAGGAACAGTGTTGCTCCGAGAAGCTCGGAAGCGTCAAGGTATCTGCCCATAGGCGTGCCGCCGAGTATCTTTGAGCTTCTTGCGGTAGGCGTGCCGTCTTCGTTGAAGAGAAGACTACGGTTCTGTGCTGAGACCAAAAATCCGGGCGCGATGGCGTTAGCACGGATCCCCGTTCCCGCGAAGTGAGTGGCAAGCCACTGGGTAAAGTTGGATATGCCCGCCTTTGCCGCCGAATACGCGGGGATCTTGGTCAGAGGCGTGTAAGAGTTCATAGAGGAAACGTTGAGAATGCATCCCGACTTCTTTTCCACCATGTCTGTGGCAAACGCCTGAGTGGGAAGAAGCGTGCCCTGAAAATTCAGCTTGAAGACGAAGTCAACGCCGTCGGGCTCAAGATCAAAGAAGGACTTTCCGCCCTCCTTTGCCTCGTGCTGATATTCGTTGTCCGTCGTAGCTCTGGGGTTGTTTCCGCCCGCTCCGTTTACGAGAATATCACACTTGCCAAGATCACGGAGCACCGCCTCGTGAACCGCCGCGAGAGCCTCGGGGTCGAGCACGTTTGCCTTGTAGCCCTCGCAGATAAAGCCCTCTGCCTTAAGCTCACCGGCAAGCGCCTTGACCGCATCCTCGTTGAGATCCAGTGCGGCTACCTTGGCACCCGACTGTGCAAACGCTCTTGCCATAGCGCCGCAGATAAGTCCGCCGGCACCCGTAATTACGACGACCTTGCCGCTGTAGTCTATGTTGATCGGAAGCTGTATCATTGTTTTGTCTCCTTTTTCATCAAATCTTATTTATCAAACTTTTCGAGGCTGTCCCATACGCCGAGCATATACATGACGCCGAGCGCCCGATCGTAAAGACCGTAGCCGGGACGTACTTTCCCGGGACCCTCGTCCCACAGGTGTCTGCCGTGGTCGGGACGGATATAACCCTCGAAGCCGCAATCGTGGTAAGCCTTGAGTATTTCGAGAATGCCCGTATCTCCGTCGCAGTCTCTGTGGCTCGCCTCGGAGAAATCGCCGTTTTCAAAATGCTTTACGTTTCTGATATGAGCAAACGCGATCCTGTCGCAATGCTTGCGGACGATATCAGCGACGTTGTTTTCGGGGTCTGCGTTAAGGCTTCCCGAGCAGAGCGTGAGGCAGTTATACTCGTCATCCACCATCTTGAGGAAGCGGTCGATGCTCGCCTCGTTTACAAGCAGTCTCGGCAGACCGAAAATATCCCATGGCGGATCGTCCATATGGATAGCCATCTTGATGTCGCACTCGCGGCAGGTGGGCATGATCGCCTCGAGGAAGTATTTCAGGTTAGCCCAGAGCTTTTCGTGGTCAACGTCCGCG
>JAZMZS010000247.1:0-4947 GCA_045586105.1 Eubacteriales bacterium
TACACCGTCAGGGATGCTGATGCTCGTGAGGCTTGTGCAGCCAAAGAAGGTAGAACTGCCGATGCTCGTCACACTGTCGGGTATGTTGATGCTCGTGAGGCTTCTGCAGCTATAGAATGCATCATCTCCGATGCTCGTCACACTGTCGGGAATGTCGATGCTCGTGAGGCTTGTGCAGCCAAAGAAGGTAGAACTGCCGATGCTTGTCACACTGTCGGGGATGCTGATGCTCGTGAGGCTTGTGCAGTAATAGAATGCATAATTGCCGATGCTTGTCACACTGTCGGGGATAGTGATGCTCTTGAGGCTTGTGCAGTAATAGAATGCATAATTGCCGATGCTTGTCACACCGTCTGGAATGTCGATGCTCGTGAGGCTTGTGCAGTTAGAGAATGCATGATCGCCAATGTTCGTTACGTTGTCTGGGATATCGATGCTCGTGAGGCTTGTGCAACTATCGAATGCACGTGTGTCGATGCTTGTCACACTGTCTGGAATAGTGATGCTTGTGAGGCTTGAGCATTTACGGAATGCAGAACTGCCGATGCTCGTTACACTTCCGTCTGTTGGGATAACGCTGCTCTTGCATCCCAAAACAAGAGTTTTATCGACGGTTTTTATTAGACAGTTATTTTTGCTGTGATATACAGGATTGTTTGCATCTACTTCAATACTCGTGAGACTTGTGCAGCCAGAAAATGCAACATCACCGATGCTCGCCACACCCTTGCCAATAGTGACACTCGTGAGGCTTGTGCAGTTAAAGGATGCATAACTGCCGATGTTTGTCACACTGTCGGGGATGACGATACTTATGAGGCTTGAGCAGTAACGGAATGCATAACTGCCGATGTTTGTCACACTGTCGCCGATACTGATGCTCGTGAGGCTTGTGCAGTTAGAGAATGCATACATACCGATGCTTGTCACACTGTCGGGAATGTCGATGCTCGTGAGGCTTGTGCAGTAATAGAATGCATCATCGCCAATGTTCGTTACGTTGTCTGGGATGTCGATGCTCGTGAGGCTTGTGCAGTTAAAGAATGCATAACTGCCGATGCTCGTTACACTGTCGGGAATGTCGATACTCGTGAGGCTTGAGCAGCTACGGAATGCAGAACTGCCGATGCTCGTTACACTGTCGGGAATGTCGATGCTCGTGAGGCTTGAGCAGTATGAGAATGCAGAACTGCCGATGCTTGTGACGATAGAGTTATCGATAATTTCGGGAATTGTTACCGAGGTTGCAGACGAATTACAATCTGTTATATTAACCTCACCGTTTGATAGGGTGTAAGTGAGGTCTCCATAGGTTGCGGCATTAGCTTCTACTGCGCTTGCGTCGCAGAAAAGCAACACGGCGAGGGTCATGACAAAAGCCATGGCGAGGAAAGGCAGAGTTTTTCTCATAAAAATGTTCCTCCAAAAATAAAAAGTGCGGCTACCGAAGCAACCGCACAAAAACGCAAACTCCGATAGTCGCCAAACTAATCTATTGCAAATGGGCATAATTCTATACACAAGCAAAGAGGAATCTGCATTTTATCAAATTCAAGCTTTGCTTGAGTATACGGAAAAAAGATATAGCTTTCCCAAAAGAAAAATTATACCTGATCTGCAATATTTGATTAGTTTGGCAAAATAATTGTAGCATACAATTTTACTTTTGTAAAGTATAAATAAGAAAAAAATTTACAACCGGGAGGAAGCCGGCAACGCAGGTGACTGAAGGAGCCACACAAATAGGTGAGTTTTGCAAATATCCGTAATATTCGCAGGCTCCCTCGAGGATGACAGTCGGGTTGGGGCTTTGCGCAATCAAAAAACACGCAATTTCATATACAAAAAACGCCCCTCTTCGACAGAGGGGCACGAAGTATCGGTTTATCGTTACCAAAAGCGCAAAGCTTTTTGAAAAAGGGTACGGGGAAAAACTTTTCTCGAAAAAGTTTTTCCCCGTATTACTCGTTATATTACTTTTTTGCTCCGCTCGGAAGAGGCTGAGCGGTGCTCGTAGGTCCTATGACCTTGAGAACGTCGTATCCGAGCTCCTTATCGAGCACGAACTCGCATCTGTCTATACATACCATTCTCGAATGAACGGTAGTAGCTGATTTGTGCTTATGGTAAACGATAAACAGCTCCTTGCCGTCTGGCGAATAGGTAAATCCGTGGTGACCGGGTCCGTATACGTCAAGATAGGGATCCTTTTTGAGTATGGGATTATCCTTATACTTTGTGAAGGTTCCGAGAGGAGAATCAGATATACCGAGACCGATAGCGTAGTTCTGGCTCGTGTAGCCGTTGCCCGAATAGGTGATATAGTATCTTCCCTCGTGCTTGAGCATTGCAGGTCCCTCGGCAACATAGCCGCCATCACCGACCCATTCCCACGTATTTTTCTCGGGGTAAATGAGGCATCTTTCGTTCTTATAGGTAAAGGTCTCCATATCGAACTCAGCGCCGAATATCTCGTTGCCCTTTCCGGGTCCGACGTCGGATGCGCATCTGACGAAATAGATATATACCTTGCCGTCATCATCAAAGAAGAGATGACCGTCTATCTCACGCTTGTCATTATTGATATAGCTCTGCTTCGGGCTCTTGAAGGGACCGAGAGGGGAATCGGACACTGCAATTCCGATATGCTCATCAACCGTGTATATCAGATAGAACTGATCTTTATAATAGTAGACCTCGGGCGCCCAGAAGCCCTTGGTAGAGGAGGTGGTACCGTAAACGTCGGCGGCAACAAGGCAAAAGCCCTTATCAGTCCAGGTGGTAAGGTCGGTAGAGGTCGAGACCTTGTAGCCCTGGGTCGGAGCGTTCGTGGAATAGAGATAGTATACGCCTTCGTGGCAAAGCACGAACGGATCGGCACCTGTTGCTATGGGATTGGTATACGAGTTACCGGTAAGCTTTACGTCATTGTCCTTAAGTTCTATATTCTTCACCTTGTATTCTCCTTTCGCGCAATCAAAAGCGACTGTGTTAGGTCTGTATTTCTGGAACGGGAGATCTATTACGGGATGCTCGCCGATGCCGTCCTTGGCATCCGAAAAATATATCTTGAGAGAGCCGTTGAACACGACCGCTCTTACGTGGTAAAACTGCCCCTCGGTAAGATCATACTCATAGTTTGAGAGATACGTAGTCTTGCCGTTTGTGCTGTACTGGGTAAAGCTAAGTCCTTTTTTTGTGGTATTAAGGCTCAGCACATAGTAATTGTATTTTTCCGTATCGTTGATCCTGAGACCGGATGTCGGGCTCTTTGACGGAGTAAGATCATATTCAACGATAAAGGCATTGGGAACATCTTCGTTACACTGAATACTTCCCTTATCGGTAAAGGACAGAACTCCGTCCGAGTATTCCGCACTTCCGCTCACAGTCCAATTATGATCGGATATCGAGATCTGCTCTCCCGGTGTCTCGTCGCCTTCCTCTGAGGTGTCCTGTGCTGTATCAGACGATGATTGAGCCGCAGTACCTGCATCCGTGGTCAAGGGTGCATCGTCCGAGCATGACAAGAGTGTGCTCAGCATTAAAGCTGTAAGCAATAAAAGAGATAACAGTTTTTTCATATGCGCCTCCTATTTTTTATAGTATATCACACGTTTATTGGTTTTTCAAGCGGACAAGTGAATTTTGCCGATCATCAGTCTCATATTTTATCTGTTTTTTTGTACAAACGCTTGACAATATTTTTACTCTTTGATAAAATGAAATAAACGAATTTCGACAAAAAAATCAAGTAACGGAGGTTATTATACAATGAAGAAATTCTTTGCAGATTTCAAAGCATTTATTGCAAAAGGTAACGTCATCGACATGGCAGTCGGTGTTGTTATCGGCGGAGCGTTCGGTAAGATCGTAACCAGCCTTGTAAACGACATCATCATGCCCGCTCTTTCCCTGCTTACAGGTAACGGAAAGTCTGTAGCGGATCTTAAGTACGTTGTCACAGAGGCTGTTATGGAGGCTGACAAGGTAGTTACTCCCGAGGTCGCGATCAAGTACGGCAACTTTATTCAGCTTATCATCGACTTCCTTCTCGTTGCATTCTCTATCTTCTGCATCCTGCGCGTTATGATGGGAATAAACAACAAGATCCACGCAAAGGAGATCGCTGAGGCAGAGGCTAAGAAGAAGGCTGAGGAAGAAAAGAAGAAGGAAGAGGAAGCAAACAAGGAGACCGTTGAGGACATCCTCCGCGACATCCGCGAGAGCCTCAAGAAATAAGCTTAACTCTGCTATACAACTGAACATAAGAGAACGGAGCACCGTATGATAGTATTTTCCTGCAACGGACTTTCACTCAGCTTCGGCGTAGACGAGATACTGAGCGGTGTTTCCTTCTCACTCAATGAGGGGGACAAGCTCGGCATCGTTGGTGTCAACGGAGCGGGCAAGTCCTCCCTTTTTAAGTTAATAACGGGTGAATATGAGGCGACTCAGGGCGAGGTCTTCATTTCAAAGGACAAAAGCGTAGGTATCCTTACCCAGAACGCGAACCTTGACGGAGAGGACGAGGAGCAAAGCGTTCTATCCTTTATGTACAAGGCACATCCGCATATTTTTGCACTTGAAGAAAAAATAGAGCATCTGACCACTCGCGCAGAGGAACCCTTACTTGATCCCGAGATGGCAGAAAAGCTGGCTCACGATATAGTAAAGGCTACGGAGGAGTTCGCATCTGCGGGCGGGCTTGAGTACAAGACGAGATGCGAGGGGCTTCTTTTACGGACAGGCTTTGGCAGAGAGATGCACACAGCAAGGATAAGCACTCTCTCGGGCGGACAGCGCACGCGTCTGGCGCTTGCAAGGCTGCTTTATTCAGAGCCCGATATCCTCATGCTCGACGAGCCGACAAACCATCTTGACATCGACACTCTGACATGGCTCGAGGGATATCTGTGCGCTTACAAAAAGACGCTGATGGTGATC
>JAZMZS010000248.1:0-18772 GCA_045586105.1 Eubacteriales bacterium
CCTGCTCGGCTACAAATGACATCTTTCCGCTCTCATAGACGAGATCTCCTACGACGTAGAACTTGCCCGAGCCTACGTAAACGTACTTTACGTCATTCTCGTTACCGTCAAGGGGAAGAGCAAGAAGCATCGGGCATTCCGACTCTATGGTGGTGCCGTTTGCGTCCTTGATGACGCCGTGAGAGGTCCAGTGTATAAGGTCGGGAGAGGTGTACATCTCACCGGGGCCTCCCGCAATTATCATCAGCCACAGACCGTATTCCTCGAGCCACTGTACCTTCGGATCTCTGAATGCGGAATAATACTGAGAGGATGCTATTACGGGGTTGCCCGAGTATTTTATAAAGGTGTAACCGCCGTCGGTCGAGTACGCGATCTCCTGCTTGAAGGGAGAGGTCGACGTATATATCGCGACTACTCTCCTGTCGGGATGCACGGACTCGTCAAAGAGGCCGCTTGTGTTGTTTCTGTCTACCACGCACGAGCCGCTGTAAATACAGTCGTCGCTTTCACGTCCGATAGCAATACCGTGATCTTTCCAGTTGAGAAGATCCTTCGATACTGCGTGTCCCCAGACCTGATTTCCTATCTTCAATCCGTAAGGATTAAACTGATAGTACGCATGGTAATCCCCCGTCGATGCGTCATACCAGAGGCCGTTTGGGTCGTTCATGAAGTTGATCGGAGGAGTAACGTGGTAGCTCGGACGGTATGCATCGTTATAGAGCTGATCCTCCGGAATGCTGCAGTGTATTTCGAGAAGCACTGTATGACGTCTTAGATCAGCATCCGTTACGTCAACGTATATGCTGTTTTTTCCGTAATTCAGCTTGAAGCTGCCGTCGTCGGCTGCGTTTCTTACCTTTATTTCGTATTTGCAGTCAGCACTCGGAAGGATCCTGCCGCTCTCGCTGTATTTGTCTGTTTTCAGCTTTTGATGCGACTTTGAGAGATCAATATAATAAATTGAATCGCCAAGCGCCAGCTTCGTATCCGCAAGCTCGACCTCCTTATCCTCCGTTCTGATAGAGATATTGCTGAAGCTTACGTTCGATTTGTAGGAATTGAAGCCAATGTAGCCGCCCGCAAATCCGCTCTCGGTGTAGGAATATATAAGCTCTCCGTTAAGCTTGTAGGTTATCGTTCCGTTACTTGATACGTTCAGATACATTCTGTACGTATCGGTGAAGGGAAGAAAGTCTACGGATTTGGTGGTGCTTGCGCCCGTAGAACCGATGCTGCCTGTTTTTACACTGAACAGACGAGCTTTTCTCGTGTTTCTCGCAACGTTGATACCGTACCAACCCGAAGAGGGGGTCTTCGGGTCGCGTACACCGAACACGATGCCGCCCGTGTTACTGCCTCCTAAAAAGGTGACGTCAGCCTCCACCGTGAAGGCGGTTTTTGCGGGGACGCTTGTGCCGCTCATCACAAACGAGTCACCGAGTGACGCGTTATAACCCGTCAGAGCAGAAGCACCGTAGCTCCACGCTCCGTTTACGGTGCTGAAAGCATTCTCAAATTCGGGTGTGAACTCGCCCGTGCGGAACTTGATATTCTCGAAGCGTACGCTCGACTTATATGAATTGAGCCCGATATATCCGCTGACGTCTGCCGTTTCCTTGTAGGTGCCGACCTTTTTGCCGTCGAGCGTGTAGGTAATAGATCCGTCCTTCGTCATTTTGACGTTTAACAGAAAACAACTCTGATCGAGCTGCTCTGCTGTCAGCGTCGACTTGACGTGGGAATTTGTACCTACCGTACCCTGTCCCACGCTGAACAGACGTGCGTTTCGCTGCGATCTGTCCACGTTTACGCAATACCACGCCGCAGAAGGGACCTCTGCCGATTTGACACCGAAGCAAAGCCCCGCCGCACTTCCCGAGAGGATGCAGACCTGAGCCTCAAATTCAAAGGCGGTATTGGGAGGAACGTAGATATCCGTCATAGCGTAGGAATCGCCTAAAGAGTCGTTGCTTGCGGTCATTTTCCCGTTTGCATAGCTCCACGCTCCGTTGCTATAGCTGAAATATGAATTTGCCGCCATAGGCTCAAGATCGGACGCGTCGGTCGGGGATTGCGGTATATCCGCGCTTTCGCTGTCAGGCGAAGTATCATTTTGCGAGGTGTCAAATTCGTTGGTTGCGTTCGTTGTATCGGTCATAGCGTCCTCCGCATCGGTGCCTGCCGTTTGTCCGTTCGAGCATCCGCTTGCCGCAAGCGTGCACAAGAGCACGGAAATGACGAAAAGCAACCTCAGAATGGATCTATTTCTCATCGTATACTCCTTTCAGCTTGTGTACCTCTACGTGATCAAGCGTGAGTGCTTCATTTTTGAATATCTTGCTATACGGCAGGTTATAGTCCGCAATAGCGGACACTGCAAGGAAGGATCTTCCGCCGTCGCAGTAAAGCTCTATCGAGGAGGTGTCCGCAATTATCCGAAGCTCGAGCCCGTCACGGAAAAGAGACAGGGGCATTTTTGCCCTTTTGCACCTTATCTCGTTTAGCTCCATGTCACATATTATCTCGGTGCCGAATATATTCAGCTTCAGCTTTTCTCCGAGGACGTATTTGCAGGAGATGGAAATATCAGCCGCTCCCGTACCGAGATCATAGACGGCATCCGAAACGAGCGTAAGCCCATCCGAGCACTCAGAGCAAATATACAGCTTCTCTATCTCCTTTATCGGTAGGCAGGAGAGAAAAAGCTCCCCGTCGCGCCGCGTGAGCTTCATCTCCGCGGGGAAGCCCATCTGAGAGGTAAAGCCGTCGGCGGGGCTGTTTATACTATTCCAGGATATTCTGATAACGCGCCCGTCCTCTACGCCCGAGAAGCTTTGCGCCGCGTAGCTCATCCTGAGGTGCGTGAGGCTCTTTACGGGGGCTTCGGGCGTGAAGACGCCTTCCTTGAACCGCCCGACGATATATCTGTCAAGCGCACCCATTATCACCCAATATCTGACACCGCCGCATACGAGCGGGAATATATCGGGGCATTCGGCATCCCCCGTGAGCGTGAGCCGCTGCAGCTCCTCCCACCTCACGAGATCCCGTGAGGTAAGCAGGACGTATTCGTTTTCCTTTAAAAAGAGCGCCATTACGTACTTGCCTATCTCCTCGACGAAGACCACCTTCGGATCTCTGTTCGAGCCCGCAATATGCGTAACTATCGGGTTGCCCTCGTATTTTTTGAAGGTAACGCCGTTGTCGGTCGAGTACGCGAGGCATTGAGTGAACGGCTTTCCGCGCGAGAGAACGTTCGCTCCGCCTGCCGCCGTATAATAGAGCAGCATCGCATCCTTGCCAAGACCGCTTACGTTGTCACGGTCGGTTATAGCCGAGCCCGAGAACATAGTTCCGAGCTCGTCGGGGAAGAGAGCGATATCCTTTTCCTCCCAATGGAGAAGATCGCGCGAGACTGCGTGTCCCCAGTGCATGTTCCCCCATTCCGCTCCCGCGGGATTATACTGGTAGAACATGTGATAGGTGCCGTCCTTGTATATAAGGCCGTTTGGGTCGTTGTTCCATCCGTTTTTTACGGTGAAATGCACCCTCGGTCTGAACCTCTCGGCGTATACCTCAGAGCCGATAAATTCGTCACCGAGCTTCGGGGTGTAGGGCACGTCGGGCTCTATCTCGAGATCAACGCTCTTTCCGATAAACGCCGAAACGTCTACGTAAGCCGTAAAATCGGGAGAGATATTATCTATTTTACAAACGAAGTCGAATATCAGCTTCCCGTCCTCGTAGATGAACACTCTTTTCTGAGAAGCGTGCTTGCATGCGGGCAGGATCAGATACTTTTTATCAATAAAGACCTTCATTTCTTCCACCTCCAAGAACAGTATACCACGGGGAAGGGTGTATATCAAGTGAAACTACGCCCGCAAAGTGAGAAAACGCGACCTTGTAAAAAAGGATGATATTGACAAAAAAGCCGATTTTACTTATAATGTGTGTAAGCGGGGAGGTGAGATTATGCTGTCTTTTTTTACGCCGAAGGAAGCCTATCAGAGAAACGAGGAGCCCGTTTCGATCAGCCTGCTTACCGCGCGCAAGGTGCTGACCGATACCGACAAAAGCCGGATAATGGAGCGGACCTACGATAATTACGCTCTCGTGTACGCGCAGTCGGGCAGCTTTTGCTGCTATATAAACGAGGAGAAGGTAACGCTCGGGGACGGAGAGCTGCTTTGCCTCGGGAAATACGCGAGATTTGCCATTCAGCCCGACGGCAAGAGGGAGGGCGTTTTCTTCGTGATAGAATTCAACGCAAGCGACCTGAGCTTTATCGAGCTTGAACGAGGCAGGATAAAATGCTTTGCACGGAGCAGCGTGCGCGGGCTTATTCGTGATATCTACGGAGAATCGAAAAAACGGCATTCTATCGCCGAGGCTTATCTTCTTGCCCTTTTGCTCACGCTTTCGCAAGCGCCCGACGCCTGCCCCTCCGACGGCGTGATCTACGAAAAAGCGTCGCGTTATATAATCGACAACGCACACCGAGATCTGCGTACCCGAGACGTTGCGGAGGCTCTCGGATATAACAAGGACTATCTCGGACGCTTGTTTTTGCGCTACGGAGGAAAAACGCTCAAGGAAGCAATATCCGAGGAAAGGCTCGGACAGGCAAAGGGACTTTTGGCAACCACTGACTATGACATGAACAGAATTGCCGCGTTGCTGAGCTTTTCGGGCACCAATACCTTCGTGAAATTTTTTAAGTATCATACGAAAATGACTCCAAGTGAATACAGAAGGATGAAAAGAAAAATATGAAACTGAAGATTTTGAGCTTCGGCGAGATCATCTGGGACGTATATAACGACGATAAGACACTCGGCGGAGCACCCCTTAATTTTGCCGCTCACGCTGTAAAATGCGGTGCGGACGGATATATACTTTCAGCCGTCGGACGTGACGAGTACGGTGCGCAGGCACGCGCAATCACCGAGGCGTCGGGGGTCAAGACCGATCTTCTCGGCGTGAATACCTACCCCACGGGCAGATGCGACGTTACTCTCGGAGAGGGCGGGATACCTAAGTACGAAATAGCACGGGACACGGCGTACGATAACGTATCGCTGTCCGAAAAAGAGCTTGAATACGTATCCTTGCAGTGCTTCGATGCGTTGTATTTCGGAACGCTGATACAGCGTTCTCCCGTCTCCCGCGCGGCGCTTGAGCAGATCTGCGCCAACGTAAAATTCAAGGATATAATATGCGACGTTAATCTCCGTGACGGGTGTTACAGCGCCGAGACTGCCTTGTACTGCCTTCAAAACGCAACTATACTCAAGATAAGCGACGAGGAGGAGCCGGAGCTAAGGCGGATGGGCTTGTACCGCAGTATCGACTCTTCGCCCGAGTCGGTTGCTTTGAGTATTTCCGAGAAATACCCGAACGTAAGAATATTGCTTTTAACGATGGGCAAAAACGGTTCCGTTACGTACTGCGCAGAAACGAAAAAGCTTTATTTCACCCCCGCCGTAAAGACGAAGGTCATCTCCACCGTCGGTGCGGGCGACAGCTTCCTCGCCGCCTGGTGCTGTTCATATTTAAACGGGGAAGATATAGAAACGGCAAACGAAAAAGCGGCAACGCTCAGCGCTTTCGTCGTCAGCCGAAAGGAAGCGGTCCCGCATTATGAATTGAAAAACAACGTCTTTGTGTTTTGAGAGCGTATTAGAATTGCGGTAAGAGGCATGGACCGCAAATACCGAAGGATACTTTGACAGAAAATATTGTATAAAGCAACGAAAAACACCGTTATTTACAGCAAATGCCGTAAATAACGGTGTTTTGATCAACTTTTTTTCAGCTCAGTATAGTCTGTACCGAGAACCCGCACGGTAGAGACACCGACAAGCATAACGCTTCTGTCGGGGCGGCTTTTGCGTTCTTCGCCATCCCCCTGCCCCCTTCTTATTTTATCTCAAGCTCGTCCTTTGAGGGGAAGGGCGGGTATTCGTCCTCGAGGTTGTCCGAATACCAGTATGCTACCGACGAGATATCGTCCTGCAGAGGAAGATATCTGCCCTCGCTTCTCCAGCCGAGAGCCTGAATGGTAACTTTGAGGTCTTCTTTGAAGTATATCGGGTCTGTGATGTGGAAGCGGTACATATTAAAGTAGCGCTGAGATGCGTACAGCCCGTCCGTGTGCTGTACCTTATACATTCCTGCGTAAGGAGTGCAGAATTCCACGTATTCGCGGTTCACGTCGAAGTCGTAAGCGCCGCAGAAGTAATCCTCCGTACCCGTGCCGCAGATAGTAGGAAAGTCCGCGTCTCCGTCGATATAGAACTTTATCTCGCCCTCGCCCCACCAGCCGTTGGTCTTCGTTCCCCAGTTGATATAAGTGCCGACATAGTGACCGTTGCCCTTTATACCGTCGAGGATGGTGTGGACCTCCTTGTAGGGGACGGGATCGGTGCGTCTGAACTGAGCGTGAAGATAGAGAGCGTCCTCCCCTATCTCCTTTTCCTCACAGTCGATCTGATAGTAGACCACGCAATCCTCCGCACCCGTGTTTTCCACTTCAATGCGAAAACCCGTGCGGTAAGGCATCTCGAGATAACAGTTGAGCCCTTTTCTGGGGTTTGCACATATGGCAAGAGAGGATAGCTGTCTGTATTCTCTGTAGTCCGCATTGCAGAAAAAGTCGGAGAGAGGGACCTCTATTGCCGGTCTCGCTTGCCCGTCGAAGAATATGCGCAGAACGAGCAGCCTGCCCATTTTTGCGTTGTCGGTGATCCAGATGTGCTTTATAGCGCCCATCCCCTTTATATCGGCAAGCACGAGCGATTCTCTCGCCGTGATATGCATATAGGGATTTACCTTCCAGCCTCTTCCGAGCTCGCGCGCGGCGTAGGAAGCGCTCCCTTCCTCCGCCATGCCTCCTTTTCCCTTTTCTCCCGTCAGATTTTCGGGGGATACGGAAAATGTGCGTATGTTCTTTTTCGTCGTAAGATCGCTTAACATTTTTTGTATCCTTTCTTTTTGCGGATTTATTAAATCGTTTTTTGTTGCATAGGAAATTGCGTAAAGATCTTCCCTTCGTCCTGTCATTCACTCCCCTCGCGCGCTGAGCTTCCAACCGGGGAAGCCTCCTCAAGAATGACAGCGGGTTGAGCGCGGCAGAGTGCCGTCAGGTTTTTTAAAAAACTGCTTTTACGTATGAATATCAGTTTTGCCGATCTACCGTTACCTTCCCGTCGGTGCATTGTACGATACAGCCCTCGGGCAGATAGCTCATCCAGTTATCAAGCTTCGGCAGGGCGGTCCAATCGGCTACGCTGCCCTTGAAGACCAGCCTCTCGAGCGCCGTGCAACCCCGGAACCAGCTGCTGTCCAGATCCGTGATACCGATTGGCAGAGTTGCTTCCCGCAGAGAAGTACAGCCGTTGAACTGCTGCGTACCTATCCACGTTATTGCGTCGTGCAGTACGATGCTCTCAAGAGCCGTGCAATTCTGAAAGGTCTGCGGATAGAGCTTGGTAATAGATAAAGAGAGTGTGACGCTCTCAAGTGAAGAACAGCGGTTAAATACGCTGCTCATAAGGATTTTGACCGTGTCCGGTATAACGATCGATCTGAGACTCACGCAATCGGCAAATGCCCCCGATCCGATCGACGTTACGCTCGGCGGGATCGTGATGCCCGTGAGCTGCTTACAGCTCCACATTGCCGCATCTCCGATAAAGCGGGTGCTCGGGTGTATGCTTACCGACGCTGCGTTTTTGTCGATCACACGGAATAGATACAGATATTTGTTGTCGGAGTTTCCGAGATATATGCAGTTTTCATGTTCTTCTCCGAAAAGCCTGTCGCAGAGATCAAACGCATCCGTGCCGATCTCTCTCAGACTGTTCGGAAGTGTAACCAAATTGAGTGCGTGGCAATCCTGAAACGCACAGTGGTCCATGCTGATCACCCCTTCGTTCAAGGTGACTTTCCAAAGAGAATGGCAACGATTGAAAGCGCGGTATCCGATGCTTTTTATGCTGCCGGGGATCTCAAGGTATTTCAGGGTATCGCAGCCTGCAAAGCCCTCGGGGAGTATGCAGGATACGGGAGCGCCGTCGTGGACAGAGGGTAGTGTGACGTTCGACGACTTGAATTCGGCGCTCATCCTTACGCCGTAAGAGTTATCGGGTTGAAGCTCAAATTCAAGCTCCCCCTCGGCAAAGCCGGAGCCGTTGCTTCCGGGTACGGGGGATTGCGTATCTGCCTGCTCGGAGGCTTGCTCCGTCGTTATGGTGCCGCTTGACTCTGCTTCGCCCTGCGAGCAGGCAGAGAGCGTGAGCGCGATCACCGCCGTTAAAATGAGTAATACCAAAATCGCGGATCGTTTCATTTTTTCTCCTTAAACAATATCGTGCTTTATCAGTCTTTCACTCAGCCTCTTCTCTCGGACAGCATCCAATCCACGGCGTTTGTGTTGTTGCCCGTGTAGTTGAAGATATCGTGTCCCTTGCCCTCGAATACGGTCAGAGCAACGTCCGCTCCGCAGAGCTTCAGCGTTTCGTAGCAGGACTGCATAGATGACAGAAAGCCGTCGTTGCCTCCGCAGTACATACGGATGGGAGTGGACGCTATTGCGCCGTAATCGTTGTAGTTTCCCGCCCCTCCCGTGAGGATGGCGGCGGCAAAGTAACCAGGGTGTGCTTCGAGGATATACAGCGAGCCTATCGAGCCGTAGGAGTGTCCCGTCAGATATATTCTATCTTTGTCTGCCGCCGTGTGCTGTGCGATATGGTCGATAAGATCAAAGGCAAGCTCACGCGTATATTCGGCAAATGGCCAGAACTGCCCGTCGGGGCATTGCGGAATGAGCAGTATCGCGTCTCCTCCGAGTTTGCTCAGAGCGTTTGTGAGAGGACTGTGAACGCCGATGTCGGCTACGTTTATGCTCTCTCCGCTCGCACCGTGCATGTATATCACGAAGGGATAGCTCTTATTTGCATCGTAGTTTGCGGGTAGATATATCTTGTAGTTCATGCGCGTGCCCTGACCCGAAAAGCTTCCCACCGTCCACGTTCCCGCCTTCGAGCTTGCAAGCACGCAGGTATGCGCGCCGAGAGACGCGTGCTTCGGACAAAGCTCGGCAAGAGCGGATACGGGAGGCACAGAGGGGGTGGTCTTGTCCTTTGATGCATCGTAGGAAAGTCCCGTTCCCGATGCGATCTTCTCTATCCGATCGAAGGACTCGGAGAATATCTTTCCGCTTGAGAGCACGGCGTCATAAACGCCTGCCTCTATCTTACAAAGATACTCTCCGTAATAAGCGTCGTAGAGCATCGACGAAGCGGCAGATAGCGAGAGGGAGGAGCCTGCTATTCCCGAGAAAAAGCCGCTTCCCGCCGCCGTGTTGAAGGAGCGCGAGATATCAAATCTGTCGGTAATTATCACCGCGAACTTTGCATCTGAACGCACGCCTGTGTTGGTGGTGGAGTGATTGTGGCAGACAAATGTCGTGACCGTTCCGCCGTTGAGGTAGATGTTGGTGTTGCCCGACGTACCGTCCCCTCTGTTGCGGAATACGGCGATCTTGTTTACGGCAACGCTGCCCTCTATTCTGAGATTGAGCCTTCCGCTGTGCGAAGCGCCCGATACGACACCGCCTCTCGTGAAGAGTCCTATCTCGTTTACCGTTCCGCTCTGCAGCGTGATGTCGGCATTTCCCGTGTAGCTGTTTGTCTGTGCATTGTAATTGTGTCTGTCGCGTACCGATTCTACAGCTCCGTTCGGCTTCGTGTCCGCAACACCGCCGATAATGTAGGTTCCCTTAGGTGATACGACGCCCGCTCCGAAGGTAAAGGGATTGAAGTGGCAGCGGAAGACGATGTTCTGCGTAGGCGAGCCGTCTGCGGGCTTGATTTCGATATTCTCAAGCTTTACGGGTCCCGACGTTATCCAATGTATCTGGTCTGAGGTGAGAAAACGCAGTCTTCCTCCTGTCATAGTTCCGTGCGTTCCCGTTATCGTGATAAGCTCCGAATGCGCAGGCTCGGTATAACCCTGCGTGATATCCATGTTTACATCCCCGAGCAGAACTATCTTGGATGAAATTCCGCTTCCCGCTATCTTTGCAATAGCACTTTCGACCGTACCGAGCGGGGAAGTACTCGAATAACCGTCACCGCTCCCGCCTGCCTTTACGTAGAGCACGTCTCCGGTCTGTACGGGTGGTGTGTCCCCGCCCTCGGGCTTTTGCGTGTCTGCGGGAACTTCGGTGTCTGCGGGAACTTCAGTGTCGTTGGGAGTCTCGGTCACCTTGTCCGTGTCTGTTGATAGCTCGGTATCGGATCCCGTGCCCGTGTCTGTCGAAACGTCCGTGCCCTCGGGGGCTTTTTCCGTGTCCGCTGTATCTTCGGCGGTGTCGGAGGAAACCGACGTGTCGGTAATATTTTGCGTAATTGTATCCGTGTCTGTGGCTTCCGTGCCGTTTTGCTTTTGTGCGCATCCGGACAAAAGCAAAACGGAGCAGAGCATGATGGCTAAAGCTTTTTTCATGTGCTTTCTCCTTATTATATTTACGCCCTCTGAGCGAGTATCCAGCGGATGAAATCGAGATCGTTGCCCGCTCTCGTGTAAACACCGCCGTGTCCGAGGTCGTCGTACATTGTAAATTCAACGTCGCCGCCGTAGGTGTTTTTGAGGGTTTGTGCCATACGCTTCATCGGATTTGCAAATCCGTATTCGTCCTTGAGTCCGCAGTACATGCGGATCGGGGTCTTAACTATATTTCTGCACTCTTCGGCAGAGAAGCTCGTGCCGTACGAAGTGATGAACGCCGCTGCGAAGTAACCGGGATGCTCTGCGAGAAGCGTGAGCGTTCCGAGCGCTCCGAAGGAATGCCCCGAGATGTATATTCTCTGACGGTCTATTGAGACGTGGGTGCGCAGATGCTCTATCAGCTCCATCAGCACCTCGCGTGCAGTAGCCGAGAAGGGCCAATCCGAGTCCTCGAGTATCGGGCATTGCGGCATTATGACCACCGCCTCGCCGTTCGTCTCTTTTATGAAGTTGCGCATAGCCGAGTGAATGCTGAACTCGGTCGTAATATCCATGTATGCCCCGCCTGCTCCGTGCAGATACATGAAGAAGGGGTACTGCTTATCGGGGTCGAAATTCTTCGGGATGTATACCTTGTATTTCAAGACGACACCGGGGTGAAGCTCGCTTGAGAAGGAGGTAAGCGACCAGACACCGTCTGTTGTTGTGTCGAGCACACAGTCGTGGTCATGTCCGAGTGCGGCATTCTGAGGGCATTTATCCTTGAGCGGGGAAGCGCTTCCCGTAAAGAGAAGATAACCGTTCTCGTCTACGACCTTACCGCCGAAGCTCGCAAAGTCATCTTCATCTATTCGTCCGCTGTCTACGAGCGCACGGTCAACTACGATAACGCCTTTGCCTGTGTAAGCGGAGAATCCTGTCGCATGAAGATACAGATATGCTCCATCCTCTATGTTTATGCGGGTGTTTTCTATAGGTGCTTTTGCGGATATGGTCATTCGATCAAAGCGCACACTCGAGCCGATCACCACCTTGCCGCCCGATACTATATTGAACTGCATCGAGCTGCTCGGAGCTCTGTGGAGAATTACCGTGTCCTCGAAAATGTAATCCCCCGCAAAGTTGAGCGTGCCGTTGTCCTTTATCATGAACATGCCCGTCTGCGTGCCGTTAGAACCATCTGCCGTTTCAATAGTGCCGAGGTAGTTCGTGCCGTTTGTCGGGTCTTTTCCCGTAATTACAACAGGACCTCCCGTACGGGGAAGGGTAAAGCCGTCAGTGCCTATCCACGCCTTGCCGGGAATTACAAGATACCCGCCCGAAGCGGTAAGCAATCCTATCGCACCCGTACCGCCGAGTCCGCCGACCGTCTTTTTAGCAAGAGTCGGTCCCGAGCCGTTGTAGTCGTCGCTGCACGTGCCGTAGGGGTTTGTGCCGTTCACCGAATAAAAGGCAAGCTGTCCGGAGGTCCTTCGCGGTTCTGCGGGAATATCTACCTTCTCGGGCTTGGGAGCGGGAGCGATGGGTTCGTCATCCCCGGGGTCGCCGACCTCTGTAGGTCCTGTGATAACGGGAGGAGTAAATTCCGTTTCCGTTTCTGTCTCGGTATCGGTGTCTGTATCTGTATCTGTTTCTGTTTCTGTTTCCGTGCCCTCGGGGGCTTTTTCCGTGTCCGCTGTATCTTCGGCGGTGTCGGAGGAAACCGACGTGTCGGTAATATTTTGCGTAACGATGTCCGTGCCGGATGAAGGTGAGGTGTTATCTGCCTTTTTGTTTGCACAGCCCGACAGAAGCAGAACTGCGCACAGTAGTATAGAAAAAGCTTTTTTCATTTAATTCTCCTTTATTTCTTTAAGCTTCGCTGCGATGCTCTTCATATCGTCGAGCATGTCTCCCTTCTTTTGGGGATCGCGGAGAAGCGCGGCGGGATGATATACCGCCGTCATGTGTACTCCCGCGCGTTCTATCCATTTTCCGTGGTCGCGCGTTATTCTGAGATCGGGGGAAATAAGCTTCATTCCCGATATCCTGCCGAGGCATACGATTATCTTCGGTCTTATTACTTTGACCTGAGCGCGCAGATAAGCGATACACGCATCCTGCTCGTCGGGCTGAGGATCGCGGTTCTTCGGCGGTCTGCATTTGAGGATGTTTGCTATATATACGTCCTCTCTCTTTATATCTACGGCGTACAGATAACGGTCAAGGAGCTGCCCTGCCGCTCCGACGAAGGGCACGCCCGCTTTGTCCTCCGCTTCTCCGGGGGCTTCGCCTATAAACATAAGCTCGGCGTTCTCGTTCCCGCATCCGAACACGCAGCTCGTCTTCGTTTGGTGAAGCGGACATTTTGTGCAAGCGCTCGCGGCGTCTAATATTTCTTTCATCTTTTCGTTCATGGCCTTGTCTCCCAACGTGTGATATACGTACGGCTTTGTTTTTTCTTTATTTTATCACAACAATATATCTTTGTAAATATTGAAATAGATCGATTTTTATGCTAAAATATTATTGATCACATCCCCTCGGAGGAATAAATATGGAAGCAAAGAACAAACTTCGGATAATGCATATAGCCGATGTGCATCTCGACTCGCCCTTCTCACGTCTGCCGCTTGACCGTGCGGAGATAAGGCGCAGAGAGCAAAGAGGCGTTTTTACCTCTATGATGATGTACGCAAAGAGCAGAAAAACGGATATCGTGCTGATAGCGGGAGATCTGTTCGATGTCGGCTACGCCTCCGAGCAGACGCTTGATATCATCACGCGCGAGTTTGAAAAGGCACCCGAATGCAGATTCGTTATCTCCGCGGGCAACCACGACCCATATTCCGCACGCTCTGCGTACAAGCTCAGAAGATTCCCTGACAACGTGTATATCTTCCCGTCGGCGGAGCTGTCGCGCTTTTCCTTTGACGATATCGGAGTTGACGTTTACGGCTGGTCATTTACCTCGGATACGCTCGAGGCGGATCCGCTTGCAGGAAAGTGTGCCGTGAGCACGGGCAACATCCCTCTTTTGTGCGCGCACTGCGATATGTCGTCTGCCTCGAGCAAGTACGCCCCTGTAAGCGAGGCGGACATCGAGAGCTTCGGCGCGGTGTACAGTGCTCTCGGCCATATCCACAGAGGCGAGGGAATAAAGAGAACGGCGTCGGGTGCGGCTTACGGCTATTCGGGATGTCCGTCGGGGCGCAGCTTTGACGAGTGCGGCATCGGCGGTGCTTACGTAGCGGATATCGAACGTACAGCAGAGGGACGCTGCCTTGTGAACGTCAGCTTTGAGCCCTTCTCGGTCAGCACCTACGAATGGGAGCATATCGATATGACGGGGGTCATGACGCAATCGGAAGCAAGAGAGCGCATCGCTGCTTTGATCAAGGAGAAGGAGTACGGCGCTCACACCTCCCTCAGGCTTACTCTCCGCGGTATGACGGGAGCGGAAGCAGGCGGGTACGACGGCTATATCGCCGAGGAATTCGGGCTTTTCTCGCTTGAGATAAGGGACGAGACGACCCCGTCCTATGACAGCGCACGCTTCATGACCGATATGACCGTCAGAGGAGCGTTTTACAGAGTGCTCGCTCCGATGCTCGAGAGTGAGGATGAAGCGGAGCGGCGTATTGCCGCCGAGGCTCTGCGTGTCGGCTTTGCGGCGCTTGACGGCTCGGATATAACCAATCTTTGACGGGAGGCAGAACATGATTATTGAAAAGATCGAAATAGACAGCTTTGCCTCGCATAAGAACGTGAGTCTGGAGCTTGGCAGCGGAATCAACCTGATCGAGGGTGAAAACGAATCGGGAAAGAGCAGTATTGCCGATTTTATCAAGTTTATGCTGTACGGTGTCTCGGGAAAGGCATCCGACGACCATCTTGCCGAGCGCAAGAGAGTAATGAACTTCAACGATTCGCATATCGGCGGCTCTATGACGGTGAGAACAGACGAGGGGCAGTTCCGTATCACCCGCAATCTTGCGGTAAGCGGAACGGTGCGCGAGAGCGTGCGCACTCGTATCTCGGTGCGTGACTGCGCCACGGGCGCGGAGCTTTATGAAGGAACAGAGCCGGGAGAGATGCTTCTCGGCATTCCCGAGGACGTGTTTTCGGCAAGCGTATATCTCAGCCAGCGGGGAGGGAAGGTCTCGGGCGGGTCGATCAACGAATCGATCTCAAACATACTCTTCTCGGGTGACGAGCGTATCTCTGCCCAAAAGGCGATAGAAAGAATAGATGCGGCGAGAATTCCTCTCTTGCACAAGCACGGAAAGATCGGAAGAATAAACGATATCAAGCAGGAGCTTTCATCTCTCGATGCCAGACTCTCCTCGGATATCGAGGCAAACGAACGCATTATCTCCCTTGAAAGTGCGCTCGCTGAGAGAAAGAAGACAAATGCGGAGCATCAGGCCAATTACGAGCTTCTCGAAAGACAGAAAAAAGCACATGAGCTTGCCCGCCTTATAGAAAAATGCGAGGCAGTCGAGGGGGCAGAGAGAGCAAAGGTGGAAAGCGAGCTCCGCCTGCTCGAGCATAAGGCGGCGGCGCATATCCCGACCGATGCCGAGGCTGACGAGCTCCGCAGCTATGCACGCTCCCTGTCATCGCTTGAAAAGAGGCAGGCATCCCTTTCATCCGAAAGGGAACGCCTCGAGCGCGAGAGAACAGCATATTCCTCCGAGCTCAGATTCGGAGAGGTGTTGGCGCGAGAGGGAAGTGACGTTGCGGAGCGTACAAGGGCTTACAGAGCAAAAGCGGGCAAGCTTACCGCAGCCGCGATAGTGCTCCTTCTGCTTGCGGCGGCAGCTGCTGCAGCCGGCTTTATAGCAAAGCCGATATCGCTGTGGCTGTGGATCGGCGCCTGTGCACTGGCGGACGTCGGCATCGCTCTTATCTTTGTCAGAGCGGCAAACGTCAAGAGGGCAAACGCGATCCTCTCTGCAGCAGGCTGTGCGGATGTCGGCGAGCTTGAGCGTGCGATAGAGCGCTACGGAATGGCGACCGAGCGTATAAGCGCGCTGAACGCGGCGCTTGAGAGCAACAGGGAGCAGACGGCAGAGCTGAGAGGAATATTTACGGCCCAAAGACAGAGGCTCGGCAGCTTCCTTGCTGAAATGGATATAGATGAGATGCCTGCGGATGCAGAGTCTCTGCAGGACATAGAACAGGCGTTCATACACAGACAGCGTACCGCCCGAGAGCTTGAAGCGGGTGCGAGAGAAAAACGCGCTTATTACGAGGCTCTTCTGTCTCAGACCGAAAATGTAGACGTCGAAGCTGCCGCACGAGAGCTTGCAGAGCTCGGAGTAGAAGATCCTCTTTCGTTTGATGCACAGAAGCTTGAGCAGAACATAAGGTTCTACCGCGATCAATCGGCTATTCTCGGAGAGCGTATCCACGCATACGAGCTCGAGCTTACCGAGCTTCGCGCCCGTTCGGTAAATCCCGCCGAGATCAAGGAGCGGATGCTTCTGCTCGAGAGCGAGCTTGCCGACTGCGAGAGAAAGCACTCGGTCTACGTTCTTGCCGCAGAATCGCTGAGGGTAGCGAGCGAGGAGCTGCGGCGCTCGGTAGCACCCGCGCTTGCGAGGATCTCGGGCGGGTATATGAGCATTCTTACCGACGGAAAATACAAGGAGATGGCTCTTGACCGCGATCTTACGCTGTCTTATGAGGCGGGCGGTGAGCAGAGACATCTTGACCACATGAGCACGGGAACACGCGATATGGCGTATCTTTCTCTCAGACTTGCCCTGGCGGACGTTATATCGGGAGAAGGAAAGCTGATCGTAATTCTTGACGAGGCAGCGGCTCATATGGATGATACAAGGGCAAAGAATCTTATGAAGCTCCTTTCCGAGAGAGCGCGCGGAGGTGCTCAGCACATACTCTTTACCTGCCACGGCAGAGAGGCAGAGGTGCTCGGAGAGATCGGAGCGGAGTTTGAACATATAAAGCTTTAAGGAGCAAGTAATATGAAAAAGATAGCAGTTATTACGGGTGCGAGCTCGGGAATGGGACGTGATTTCGTCCGACAGATAGACAAGCATGAAGTATTTGACGAGGTCTGGGTCATAGCACGCCGCCGCGAGAGGCTCGAGGAGCTGTCGGGCGAGTGTGCCTTCCCGATAAAGGCAATACCGCTCGATCTTACCGACCCCGCATCCTTTACAGAGTATTCCGCCCTGCTTGAAGAGGAGAAGCCCGACGTAGCACTGCTCGTCAACTGCTCGGGCTTTGGAAAATTCGGCAGATACGACGATATCGAAATGCAGGACAAGATGGGCATGATCGACCTTAACTGCAAGGCGCTGGTTCAGTTGACTGAACTCACTCTGCCTTATATGAATAAGGGAGCGCACATCATCCAGCTCGACTCGCTCTCCTCATTCCAGCCCGTTCCGTATATCGGCGTTTACGGAGCTACCAAGGCGTTCGTGCTCTCCTATTCGCGCTCGCTCGACCGCGAGCTTCGCGGCAGAGGGATACGCGTGTGCGCCGTATGCCCCGGCTGGGTTCGTACCGAGTTTTTCGACAGAGCTAAGACGAAAAACGAAAAGGCAGTTACCTACTACAATAAGGTCTGGGAATCCGCCGACGTAGTAAAGACCGCCCTGCGCGACGCTTACCGCGGCAAGGACGTCTCTATCCACGGCTTTTCGGTGCGCGCGCAGGTCTTTGCCACCAAGCTCCTGCCCCACTCGCTCGTTATGAACATATGGCTCAAACAGCAAGGGCACAAATAGAATAGAATAGAATGGAATAGTCAGACGCGGGGGAAAACCTTTTCTCGAAAAAGGTTTTCCCCCGTACCCCTTTTCCAAAAAGCTTTATGCACTTCATGCTTATGGGGTGCTTTTTGTCTGCCCCAAGCTCGCCCCGCTTGGACTGTCCCGCCCGTTTTCTTGCATCGCAAGAAAAGGATACTTATCGAATAAAGTACCACTTATCCGTGCAATAATCAACCGAAAGGGAATCATCGTCGCGTTTTCGGGAACGATCGTAGAAAAACCGCACGCAAGCCATTACGGCGTGCGTGCGGTTTTTTTATCGCACAGGAAATTACGTAAATTATGCATGCGCAGAATGCCCCTCCGCCCACACGTCCTCGAGCCTCGCTTGCATAAATTGCGCAATACGTCAGATCGATCGCGAGTCGTCGGCGATCACGTATGAAAATACGCTCACGCCTCCTCCCGCTCCGATCTTAGTCTTGTATCAATCGATGATGTCCTCGACAAATTTTACAAGCTCGTTCTCAATACCGCATACCTTGTCCTTCGCCTGCTTGAGCTTGACGGTTGCGGCGTTTATGGTGTGGCTCGCACCGTTTTTGGCATAAGTGACCGCATATCCCATCCTGTCCCTTGCGTGGGTAAGCTTACGCGCAGCCTTTTCCTTGTAGTACGGCTTTTTCAGCAGAACTGCGGTATACAGCCTTTTTGCCGTGGAGATCTGGTCGTTGAGAAGTCCGAAGCTCGTTATCGTGTAGGTGTGGACGTTTTTCTCGCCCCGCTCGGTCTCGTGTGTGGAATTCTTGTATCCGAGCTTGAACAGGGGCGTGTGGTATACCGTCTCATCGTTGTGCTTTTCCACTCTGTAAGGAACGGCAAGAGATACTGCATAGCCTGCGAGAAGAGCAGCCTTTGCCGCCTTGAGCGTCTTATCTGCAAAATTACTCATGATTTTCGTTTCCTTTCGGTTTTAATGTCTGTAATCCTTCAGCTTTATCGTGTATTCGTCATAAATGCGTATGTATTTTTTGTATACCGCCTCGCTGATCCTGCCCTCGGTATAAAGTGCCTCGGCTCTCTCGGCTATACGCCGTCTGTCATTGTGCGCGGGCTCCTTGTAGTTGTTTTGAAGGTTGATCTTCATGCTTTCCACGATCCCCTCAAGCTCACGCTCACCCTTTGATCTGAACAGCTTAATCATCTTCTACCCCGCTATCATCATTGTCATCATCCTCATCATCGTCATCATTTTCATCTGCGCCGCCATCCCTGCCGATATATCTGACGGGAGCTCTCACACGTGTGCGCCGCGGCGCGATGCGTCTTTGCTCAGCTCGCTTCCTTTTGCGCAGAGCACGGCGGAGCACAAAGAACAGCACCGCACCCGCTCCCGCTGCCAGAAGCAGAGCGATAAGCAGATAGACCGCAGAGCCGCCCTCGCTTTTTTCGATATCCTCAATGATCTCTTCTATGGTGGGGATGAACAGTACCCCCGTTGTTCTGAAGGTGCATACAGGCAC
>JAZMZS010000249.1:0-14955 GCA_045586105.1 Eubacteriales bacterium
GCATCCTCCCGTTACGAAAAGGCGATCGACCCCGAGCGTTGCGATCTCGCCCTTTCGCTCTGCATGAAGCTCTTCGCTGAGCTTTACCCCGATATGAAGCTCACCGCCTTCACGGATAGCTATCCGAGAAGGACCGAGAGGGCAGAGATCGACGTTGAGCTCGATTGGCTCGACCGCCGTCTCGGAATGAGAATTCCGAAGGAGATAGTCTCCGCCAAGCTCGGCACGCTCGGATTTGAGGTAAGCTATACGGATGACGTCATGCACGTCGTCGTTCCTACCTGGAGAAGCACGGGCGACGTTTCTATCAAGGCGGACATCATGGAAGAGGTCGCACGTATGTACGGCTACGAGAACTTCCGGCCCACCCCTATCACTACCACCTTCGAGGGTGCTGTCAATCAGCTTGGCGTGGATCTCGTCAGACGCGTCAAGGAATACCTCGCGTTCAGATGCAATATGCAGGAGATATTCACCTATCCCTGGATGAGCGAGGAGTTTGTAAACGCACTCTGCCCCACTACCGAGGGAATTTTGGCACTCTCAACGCCTCCTTCCCCCACCGAGAAGTATATCCGTTCCTCTCTTCTGCCGAACATCTGCAAGGCGATAGTCAAAAACGAGCGTAACTTCCCCGAATTCGATATCTTCGAGGAGGCACAGATATTCCTCGATTCCGACTATACCGAAAGCTATCCCGGCGAGAAGCTTCCCGCTCAGCACAAGCACCTCGGCTGTGCCTTCGTAGGCGCATCCGATAAGGTTGGTGAGCTGTTCCGCCGCGCTAAGGGCGTTATCGGAATGATGCCGAGATATACGCATATGGAGCCCTTCCGCTTTGAGAAGGCAGAAAAGCCCTACTGGGCAGACGCTACCGTCTGGCTCAATATCTTCCTCGGAGACAGGAAGATAGGCGATCTCGGCCTTCTTGCAAAGAAAAACGCGCTCGAGTGCGGTATCAAGGTGCTCTCGGCAGTTCTCGTCGAGCTTGATATGGATGCGCTTGTCCCCTTCAAGTCGAGAACCAACGCCTACGCGCGTCTTCCCGAGTTCCCGATGAACGATTACGACGTTTCCTTCCTCGTAGATTCCGCCGTCAAGTGGTCAGAGATCTACGACGCCGTCATGGGCAAGAAGAACGAGCTTCTCCGTGACGTGCGCTTCGTTGACGAATACAGAGGCAAGCAGATCCCCGACGGAAAGAAGTCGGTCACCATCCGCCTCGTTATCGGCTCGGGCGAGAAGACACTCACGGGCGACGAGATCGAGCAGGTCGCTAAGTCCGCTATCAAGAAGCTGACCAAGACCATCGGCGCCGACGTAAGATCCTAAAAGAAAAAGCAATAAGCAAAGACCGGGGAAAAGCCTTTTTGAAGGCTTTTCCCCGTGTTTTAAAAATGCGTCTATCCGGATGGACGGCACTCGTACGTTCCGAAGCGGTAAAAGCTTTCAGCAGATCGTCGGAAAGATTCTTTGCCGACCCTCGTGAAAATTTCCCGTCGATCGTCAAATATCTCCCCGCCGAGCGGGAATAACGTTAACTAATATAATACGGAGGTAAGAACCATGACAGATACAACGGCAATGGCATACGTCAATATGTACGGTGTTTTGGGAAGTCTGGAGGATCTGTGTCGGTTGGACAGAGAGGCAAGGGCTATCCTTGCAGAGCTGAAAAAACCGATCTCACTATGCTTTAGCGTAAAAAACGGACCGTGCTGTACCTTTCATTTTACCCGTGAGGGGTGCAAAATGACCGAAGGAGACGCGGGCTGCAGCTGCAAGATGACCTTTTCCTCCCCCGAAGCCTTCAACGGTCTCATCGAACGCTCAAAGCCGGGTATGCCCGCCAAAAATCCGTTGCAGGTGATATCCTTTCTGCTTGGACCATTCACACGGCTGACCGACCGCTTGAATGCGGTCCTGCGCCCGTCCGAGGAGGATATGCGTGATCGGGCGTTTTTTGAAGAAAGCACCACGCTTACCCTCTATACCATTGCCGGAGCGATCTCTGCTCTTGCAAACCACGATCCTATATCGAAGATATCTGCGGACTACACGGTGGACGGCGATATCTCCTTGGGGATCAAGGATACCGTCTACGTTACCATCCGAGTGGAGAACAAGCATTTCACTACTATAAAGCAGAAAAGCGAGTCCCCGAGAGCCGTTATGGAATTTGCCGATATCGAGCTTGCGGCGGGCTTGTTTGCAGGCAGCGTTTCCACCATCAACGAAATGTGTAAGGGCAGGATACGTCTGTGCGGAATGATATCTATGCTTGATAACGTAAACCGCATCTTGGACCGCGTGTCCGTGTATTTAGGTTAAGGAGGAGAGCGCTATGACAAAGCATCCCGAATATTCGCATGAAAAGAGCCGTGCTTGGTTTGAGCGTGCATTGAAGGTGATCCCCTCGGGAGTATACGGTCATCTCGGACCGAGTGAGGGATTGTTTTTGCCCTTAGAAAAATGGCCGCTCATTTCTTCGCGCGCGGAGGGTACGTATTTCTGGGACATGGACGGTAATCGGTATTTGGATCTCATGTGCGCCTACGGCCCAAACGTCCTCGGCTACAGCGACCCCGACGTTGACAGAGCCGCCCAGGAGCAGCTGAAGGTGAGCAACTGCACCACCGCACCTTCGTATAAAATGGTGGAATGCGCCGAAATGCTGGTAGATACCGTCGCTTGTGCCGATTGGGCGTTTTTTATGAAGAACGGCACCGATGCCACTACCTTTGCAAATCTAACCGCCCGTGCCGCTACGGGAAGAAAGAAGACCATCTTTCTTCGCGGTTATTATCACGGCAACCAGCCTTGGGCGATGAAGGCAGACTACCCGGGTATCCTGCCCGAGGAGGTAGCAAACAACGTCGTCGTTCCGTGGTTTGACATCCCCGCCTTAGAGCAGGCGTGGGAGGATGCCAAGGGAGACGTGGCAGCTCTTATCGCTCAGCCGTACGATCACGGTAATTTTTATGACAACCGCTGCGCTACCCCCGAATATTGGTCGGCTGTCCGCAGCTTTTGTACCAAGCACGGGATCGTTCTCATTATCGACGACGTACGTGCGGGCTTCCGCTTGGATCTGAAGGGAAGCGACCACCATTACGGCTTTAAGGCGGATATCATCTGCTTTTGCAAGGCATTGGCAAACGGATATAATATGTCTGCCGCCTGCGGTATAGAAAGCCTCCGCTCCGCCGCCTCGAGCCTGAGCTACACGGGCTCGTACTGGATGAGTGCCGTGCCGTTTGCCGCTTGCATTGCAACGATAGAAAAGATGAAGAAGCTTGATACACCCAGCCTCTTCCGCCGGCTCGGCACGGAGCTTACCGACGGCATTGCGGCAGTCGGAAGGACACACGGCTTTGATCTGAGAGTTTCGGGCGAGCCTGCGTTGTTTTACCTTCGTATCGCAAACGACGACAGCCTTATGCTCCATCAGGAGTGGGTGGCGGAATGTGTCAGCCGAGGTCTGTTTTTGACAAGCCACCACAACCACTTTATCAACGCCGCCCTCACCCGTGAGGACATCGCACTTGCGGTGGATATTGCGGACGAGGCGTTCTCGGTCGTGGCGGCACGTCACGAGGAACTGGGGCTTATTAAATAAGAAACCCTTTTTCGGGGAGAAACTTTTTGAGAAAAGTTTCTCCCCGTAACCCCTCTTTCGGGGGAAACCCTTTGAGAAAGGGTTATCCCCCGTACCCCCATCCTAAACCTTTTGGGGAAAATGGTAAGAATAAAACGGAATTTCGTGCGCCGACCGCTTTAGTCGGCGCTTTTTTCTTTGCCTTGATAGGAGATCAAACTCCCGAGCGTGAGCGAGTCGCGGCGAGACAAGCCACGCAAGCTAACGACGTTACTTTTTCGGTTACCGCATCGAGCGCGGCAGCGCGAGCTTGGGGCGTTAATGGATTACCCCAATATGTCAGCGGCGCACAAAGAAAGGTTTAACTTTTTCCCATTCATAAAAGTTTTTGGGGAAAGGGTACGGGGAAACCCCTTTTCTCAAAAAGGGGTTTCCCCGTCATTATTTTCTATCCCCGTATATCCCCGCTGTTATTTTACTTTATAAGTCCCCGTACCGTGTCTCTGCAGGTGCCGATGTACTCACGCACGGCGAAGTGAACGACGAGCGGAGAATCAAAGGGCGCGCTTATCCCGTAGACGGGGATATCGGTCGCCGTTTTTGCGAGGCGCATTGCGCGGTAAACGTGAAAGTTGTTGGTCACAAGCGCGATGCTCTTATATCTGTCCCCAATTATCCCGAGCGTGTTTTGGATATTCTCTGCGGTGTCGCGCGACCTGTCCTCGAGTATCAGCCTGTCCTCGGAAATTCCCATTGCGGTAAGCTCGCGTCTCATGCATTCAGCCTCGGTAATATTCTCTCCGTATCCCATACCTCCGGAGAGAACGGCAACCGTATCGGGATTTCGCTCAAGGTATCCGTACGCCGCCTCTATCCTGCGCGTGAGAGCCGTTGACGGGCGCTCACCCTTGACGGCGGCACCGAGAACGACGATGCATTCCACCCCCTCGGGAGGGGAATCAAGAGCGGTCTTTATCATCACACCCTCGAATATGAAAAATGAACCGAACAGCGACAGCACGATTATCACGGCAAAGAGGCAGAGCGGGTTGCCGATGGGTATTCTGCCGAGGAGGAGCAATACCGCACCGACGAGCGAGAAGAACGCAAAGCCCGCGAGCCATATCCATATTATCGAGGTGTGCGCGCCCCCGCGCAGAAGCACCACGAAGTAGTACGCAAGACACAAAAAGCCGAGAACAAACGCCCACGCACTGCGCGCGGGATAGAGCTTCTTCGGCTTTTTTTTGGTGTTTTTCTTATCGGCTTGTGTTTTCATTATCGAATTCCGAAACTTTTTTATAGAATTGCTCTCTTGTCATGATAACGTTGAGCGCCGAGAGCATAGCGTTCGGGCTTAGTCTTTCCGGAAGGGAGCAGTAAGCCGAAAAGCGCGCACGCTTCTCGGAGGAGCCTTCTCCGCCCGACATTCCCGCCTCGTACAGATCCCCCTTGGTTATCGGATCGTCAGTCTCGGGAGACTTGCCGTCGGCAAAGGGACGGAACATTCCGCGCAGAATATCCGCGTCGATCCCCTCGACCCCGAGTATCCCCTCGGCGGACGCTCTTTCCTTTCTGCTCTCCTTGCCCTTGACCTTCGGCGTGTAGAGCTGAAATATCCTGTCCTTTGGTACGGCGGAGCAGATATGCGAGCGGATGAGCGTTCCCGCACCGTCAGAGTCTGTGAGCACTATCACGCCCCTCTCGGAGATCCGCCGAAAGAACGCGAGCTTGTCATTGCGCTTGAACAGCGAAAAGCCGTCTGTTGTGAAAATATCCGCGTCAAGGATCGAGTTGAGCTTTATCTTGTCGTATTTTCCTTCGACGATTATCGGAAGAGAGATCTTCAGCTTCTCTTGCATGGCGCTCTCCTTTTATTTAAGCTCGGCGATAGCGCACAGCAGCCGCTCGAGCACGATCTCGTCCGAATAGAGCAGCTTCATGTCGGTGTCTGCCTGAGCACAGAGCGCGATCGCTTCCTCGAGCTTCTGTGCGGAATGATTCCTTGCCGCGCGTGCGCAGAGCTTTGCCTTGTATTCGTGAATTCCCAGCCTCTTTGCGATAGCCGCATCGTCCGCTCCGCTCTCCTGCATCATTTTCGCTGTTGCCATTGAAATGTAGGTGGAGGAAACGCTCGCGAGTATTGCCTTGGGCTTTAGATCGTAGCCGCTTTTTTTGTTTTCCGCGAGAATACGGAATATCTCCTTCGTGTCGGATGCGAGCAGTGCGTTTGAGAGAGCAAAGGCACCGATCTCCTCGTTTCTCGGACAAAGATAGGTGATATCCTCCCGCGTGACCGTTCCTTCCGCGCGCGAATGCTTGTAGGCGCACACCTTGTCTATCTCACCGGAGAGCAGCTGCATGCTTCTGCCGCATCTGTCTACCATAAACAGGCAGTCGGCATCGCTTATGCCGATCCCCTCGTGGGTGAAGTGCCGCTTTATCCAGTTAGCGAGCTTTTGCGGCGTCGTTTTTTCAAAGATGACCTGCTTGACCGAGGGACCGAGTGCCGAGGTGACCTTCTTGAGTGTCCTCGAGCCCTTTTGCGCATCGTAGAGATCGGTGTCCGCGTAGAGCACGAGCACACATTCGGGGTTTTCAAGTGCCTCGTCTACGATAGCGCGAAGGGACTTCAGCAGAGCGTCCTTTGCCGAATTGTAGTTAAAGCCCGAAAGCTCGCACAGGCGCGTCTCCGCCATAAAGGGAGTCATCCCGACCGCCTCTGAAAGCGACCCGAAGCCGCCGTCAAGGTAGCTTATCTGAGTGTGGTTGAAGGAAGCAAAGCTCCCGTCACCGAGCACAGCCTCTCTTATCTGCGAGAGGTAATAGTGCTTCAGGTATTCCTCCTCACCCGCGAGCAGATACACGCCCGAGGGGGAAGCCTTTATTTCGGCTCTGAGCTCAGCTTCGGTCATAAGCACTCACGCGCCTCCAGTCTGATCCTTGCGCGCTCGCATCTCATGCCGCCCGCATCGATCGAATATTCGGCATACAGATGACCTCCGTCGGCGGTGAGGGTGTTTTCGAGCTTTTTTGTACTGACAGCCATCTCAATAGGCATATAAGGGGTCTGATAGGTGCAGATGTGGCGCTTTCCCTGCTCGAACACCATTGCCATGCGGTAAGCGCCCGAGCGCATCAGAGTAACGAGAGTAGGCTCGGAGATGTCGAAATTCACACTTGTGACCGACCCCTCCATTCCCGTAAGCTCGCTTTCGTCATAGGTGATCGAATACTGCCCGTCTGGGGAAATGACCAGCTCCGCCTCGGTGTAAAACTCGCAGGTCTCGGTCGGCTCCTCATAGTCGGGAAGCTGAGCGAGCGGAATGACCGTTTCCTTCGGGTCTCTGTAGTCGGACTGCTCCGAGGTAATGAGCAGATTGAATTTCTTTTTTGTCTTTTTCATAATATATAGTCTCTTTTTTTGTGTGTTTTATTCTTCTTTATATTGTAACATACAAGCGCATTTCATGTCAATATAACAATTATTAACACGCATGAAATGCAATGCGCAAAAGGATAATAACAGTAGAAAAACAGATCAAAAGCAGAATATGATCTTACCGAAAGGAGCAGAAAATGAGACTTAAGTGCAGCATATGCGCGCTTCTGTGCGCCTCCCTGATCGCTCTCAGCCCGATATATGCATCTGCCGAGCCTCTGCCCGAGGCGGGAAGCGATGAATTTTTCGAGCTGCGCGGGCTTATAGCAAGGGTAGTCGAGGCGACCCTGCCCGAGAGCGCCTCGTACGTCGCACGGCTCGCACTGTCGGCTGTTATAGTAAACCGAGCCGCCGATCCGCATTTTCCCGACAGCATACGGTCTGTCATATATGAACGGGGTGAATTTGAGTGCACCTCGCGCGAGGATTTTTCGAGAGTGCGCCCCTCATACCTGTCCAAGGCTGCGGCGAGGGATGCCCTGCTCGGCTGTGACGTGACCTCGGGTGCTTTGTATTACCGTCCCGCACACCGCTCAGAGGTGCGTGAGGGCGAGTTTTTTCACTCGGGTTACGTGTTCTGGAGGGAATGTAATATTTGTTTCGGTAATATAAAAAACGTTTGATACTGTGAAAATCATGTAGAAAAAGTGATAATTGCGTGTTTTTACTTGTAATTTTTATACAAGCATGCTATCATAATAATACATCCTTACACAATTAAAACAGCAAAAAAGGAGTATTTGTATGAAAAAAGCATTGTCACTCATTCTCAGTGTTCTGCTTATCCTCGGCAGTGTTTCGCTTCCGTCCCTCAGCACGGCTGTGTCGGCCGAGCAGGACACGGCTCTTGCACCAGTTTCGTGGTCGGTGCCTGTTGATTCTAAGATCAACGGAGGCTATCCCCGTCTTATCACGGCGGCGAGCGGTGCGCTCGTTATGGCGTACAGCGCAGGTCAGAAGCTCAAGATAGCACGCTCTGCGGACAGCGGAAACACATGGCCTACCGTTATTACGGCTTACGATTATTCCGAGTCGGGTACAGCGGCGGCAAATCCCACGCCCTATTTCGACGTGGAGACAAAGACGCTCTATCTTGCCTTCAGAGCTCCGAGCGAGAATGCTGACGGCACTTATACCGCAAACATCAAATATATCACCTCTCAGGATAACGGAACAACTTGGTCTGCACCCGTTACCGTTGTATCCTCTACCGTTTCGAGCGAAGCGGCATCGGGCGGAATGTGGGAGCCTACCATCTACCGTCTCGGCGGAAAGCTCCGTATCTTTTATTCCTGCGATACCGTAAAGGAGAGTGCAGATCAGATCACGCTCAACGTCGGAACCGAAGGTCAGAGCACCGATACCGCCTTCCCCTTTGTTGAATCGAAGTGGTATCAGAACATAGTCATGCATACTCTTGACGAGTCAACCGGGCTCTGGTCGGGCGGTGTGTGCTCTGTCGACGGAAAGTCATACGATCCCTACAAGAGCTACACCTGGGTAAATTACCACTTCTCGCGCCCCGGAATGCAGTCGGTGTCTCAGCTCAGCGACGGCACCTACGTTATGGCGGTTGAGACGAATAAGTATACCTTCGCCGACAAGTACGGCGACAACAGATATCCCTTCGTTATCGATCTTTTCTTCTCTGACGACGGACTTACCTGGGGTGATCCGAGAACGGTCGGTATCTCCCCGAACCCCGGCTACTACTGTGCCGCTCCCTGGGTGGACACTCTTCCCGATGGAAGAATAGTCGTTTCCTACCAGACGGACGAGCACAGATCCGCTCCTCTTACCGACAACACAAATTCCCATCAGTATCATCAGATGAAGGTGCTCGTGTCAAAGGAGCCTGTTACAAGCAGTGACAAGAGCACAATATCGGGCGCAAGCTTTGATTCCTTCAGACCGCTTGATGCATACAATTCCGATGTGACCTACAACGCATGGAACTCGGTCTACGTTGAGGGCTACAGAGTTTACGCAGTAGGAAAGGTAACCTCGCTTGATACCGATACGACCCCCTCCAAGGGCGTGTGCATCTCCACCTTTGATACAGCACCCGATGCGGAGGATATCTCCCCCTCCTACAAGCCGATATACACGGCAGACGATATGCTCCGCCTCATGCACCAGCAGGAGGGCTACATGTGGGGCGGCAGATACATACTTATGGCAGATATCAATATGGCTGATGCAACGCTTGACCTTGCTCAGCAGCCTATCGGATATTCGAACAAGCATGCCTGCTACTTCAGCGGCACGTTTGACGGAAATGACTATGCAATAGATGGCATAGATATCACGAGCGCAAACCAGTGGTCGGGACTGTTCGGTTACGTTCTCAACTCTACGATCAAGGACCTCACGGTCTACGGCAGTATTGAGAGCACCTACGCAAAGGCGACCGCAAGAACGGGCGGTGCGTGCGGCGTCATAGGCCATATAAACGGCAAGAGCACCGTTTCGCGCATCTTCAACTGTGCGGATATCAGCGCCGTCGGAACGGCGGGAGGTATCGTCGGATATGCGTTCAGAAACGGAACGACACAAGGAAACGTAGTGATCACGGATTGCCAAAACTACGCTCCCATCACCTCCACACCCGCGACCAACGATGCGGCGGCAACGGGAGGTATCGTCGGTGTAGCAAACACCAATACCTTCAATATCGAGATCATAGGTTGCAATAACTACGGCTATATCTCGGGCAGACGTTACGTCGGAGGTATTCTCGGCGGCTCTAACCATGAGGGCTCGGTCACCCCTGCGACCTACATCACGATAGATCAGTGTACAAATGACGGTACCGTTACCACCAAGACCACCGACGTCGGCGGTATCGTGGGAATGGGCTGGAACATAGAGGTCTCCGACTGTCTCAACCGCGGCGAGATCCAAAATACCAGAACCGCAACCACGGGCGGTGCGGAGTCAGGCGGTATCGCGGGAAGAACGCATCTCGCGGCTAACCTTGTCAGATGCGTCAACCTCGCACCCGTTTATGAGCGTGGCGGCGCCATCTGCGGAAAGGCGGCAACAGACGCTGCATCCTAGATCACCGACTGCTATTATTCCGAGATCTACGCGACAAACGTCACCACCAACGGCACCAAGCTCTCACAGGCAGACGCGGCGCTTCCCTCAAGCTACGGCAGCATCGACTTTGATGTGAAGTGGAATATGAGAAAGGGCGTCCCGGAGCTCAATACTGCGGGCATTCTCTATAATAACGATGCTACCTATACCGAGCTTTGCTCCGCCGAGGACGTCCTGGAGCTTATGAACAGCGACGGTCCCTTCACGGGCAACTACGTGCTGATGAACGATATCGACCTCTCCGAGTACGAGGGCGCTCTTACTCAGAGACCTATCGGACTTGAGGCGGCAAGTGCCTTCAAGGGAGTGTTCGAGGGTAACGGAAACACCATCTCGGGTATCAATATCGAGCACACGGGCAAGGCGGCATTCTTCGGCTACGCTACGAATGCACAGATAAGAAACCTCAACCTCGACGGAACTGTTACCAGTACCACCTCCTACACCGCAATGATGTGCGGAGTAGTAAACGGAAGCACCACCATCGACAACTGCACCGTTTCGGGTAAGGTAAACGGCGGCGAGTTCACGGGCGGATTTGTCGGATTTGCACTGCTGAATTCCGGCTCTGACAACTTCCTGCGCATCGCAGGCTCGACCAACTGCGCAGACATTACCTCCACTTCTACCAAGGTCGGCGGATTTGTCGGTTACATCCAGCACCAGAAGGCGGGCGCAAGCTCTGTTATCTCGGGATGTATCAACCGCGGTAACGTAATGAGCACCCACGCAGGCCAGGCTTACGTCGGCGGTATCGTCGGACTTATCAGAAACTGCAATAATACAAAGGACACATACGGAGAGGGTGCGGCTATCATCGGCTGCTCCAACTACGGAGAGATCAAGGGTACTCAGAGAGTAGCGGGAATTCTCCCCGCAGTCCTCGACGATAAGCAGTCCGAGTGCCGTGTCTCCAACTGCGCTAACTACGGTTACATCTATGCAGAGGGCAAGGGTGCCGATACCAGAACCGATGTCGGAGGCGTTGTTGCGGTCGCTATCAACCTTAACGTCGATGCATGCGTCAACTACGGCAGAGTAGAGGCAAAGACGGGCGAGATCTGCGCGAGTGTTGTCGGCAGACTTTACAACTTTGATACCTATGCTCCCGCCGAGATCAGAAACTGCTATGACCTTTCGGGTCAGGGACTTGTTGTTGTCGGCAACCCCGACGATATGGTCTGCGACAACTACAAGCTTACCTACTGCAAGACCTTTACCGAGAATATCCATCTCCCCGAAAAGTATCAGGGCTTTGAGACCGTGCTTTGGAGCTTCGGCGAGAGGGGCGCATACCTCTCGAATTCCCATGACGAGTGCACCTTCATCTACAAGGTTACCGCAGAGCCTACCTATACGGCAGACGGCGCATATCAGTACTGGTGCCCCATCTGTGGTGAGATAGAGCGCACGGGAGTTATAACCAAGCTCGATCCCGTCTACGGTGACGTAAATGCCGACGGAGAATTCAACAACACCGATATCGCGGTGCTTGTCAGAGTTCTCTCGGGCTGGAACGAGAATACACTCGCTCTTAACCTCGACCCCACAGGCGACGGCAAGACCAATAACCGCGATGCGATCACGCTTATTCTGGCACTTGCAGAGTAAGAGCTTCGAAAAACAAATAATAATAATTACGCGGGGGAACCTTCTCTGAAAGGTTCCCCCGCGCTTTTTTGCAGCATAGGCAATTACGTAAAGAATGCTTTTACTAAGAGCCCCATCCGCCCTGTCATCCTCGAGGGAGGGTTTACCCGACCGAAGGATCTTAGGGCGAGTAGTTTTTGCTTTTTCTTCCTTTTTGGTCCATAAAAAATATGCACCCCAAAAGTCAAACACTTTTGGGGTGCATATCATTGCTTCGGGTGATTTTGTTTATGCTCTATCACTGTGCGAATGCTTCGACCTTCAGTCCTGTTTCCTCCAGACCCTTGCCGCTGTCGAGAGCGTAGGGACATACGGGAACACCGTTTACCGTGTACATCATGGCAAAGCCGATCTTGCTGTCCTCGAGGAAGCCTGTGTTTCCGGATTTACCTATGATCTGCTTGTTAGCGACAGCATCGCCCGTCTTTACGGATGCGGAGGAAAGGTGCAGATACCATGTCTGCAGTCCCAGTCCGTGGTCTACTACTATGTACTTTCCGAGGTAATCGTTTTCGCCCACATCTACAACAACACCGTCGTTGACAGAGATGATATCCTTGGTTGCCTTCATCTGATACTGGATGAATTCGTTTGTGTAGCTGATGCCGGTGGTGAGGCTCCATATCTTTCCGAATGCATTGGCAAACTTGATATCCTGGCTGTAGTACTTGTAGAATCTGTCGCTCTTCCAGAGCTTTTCCGCAGCCGTCTTGGAAGCGAGGCTCTTGCGCAGATCCGAGAACGCCTTGAGCGCCTCGTCCGTCCTGAGATTGGTTATATCCGCTTTCTTTGCATCTCCCGTCTTCTTATCGGTGCTGCTCGATCTCTTTGCGATATTAAGATCGATCGAGAGCTGTGTAGCGCCGTAGCTGACGTCTACCGTGTACTTCATGCTGCTGCCCTTTTCGCCGTTATCGGTAAAGCAGCTTTCGGGGATCGGGAAGAGTGCGCTGTATGAGCCGTCAGCTCCGTAGAATACGGGGTTTACAGCCTCGCCCTTATACTTGAGTGCGGGCGTGAAAACTACCTTGATGTGAGAGGGGTCGGTGACGTTGCGGACGTTGATAACGCCGATCTGTCCCGCCTCGAGGCTCGTTTCGCTGAGCGATATCTCGATAGGATCGCTCTCTATTTCCGTAGCCAGAATATACTTTGCGCTTCCGCAGTAGTTGCGTTCCTTGTCCTTGAACCACTCTGCCGAGATCTCGATCCTGTACTTGACGCCCTTCTTGATCTCTCCGATGGTGGACATGTTTTCGAGCGTTCCCGTGTAGATGGTCTGCTCGTCGGCGGTCACGGTGACCTTTGTGTTATCCGGAGTGATATCAAAGGAAAAGTCGAAATTACCGCCCAGGTCATAGCTGATGATCTCTGTGGTGGTGTCTGTTTTGATAGGCGAATAATCACCCGTGTGTCCGAGATAGAGCCATGACATCTCACTCGGGGTGACAGGAGTGTCGAGGGAGGTCTTGAATACAGGAGCGGGGGTCTTGTAGAAGAGAACGACCGCGCATTCCGAGCTGAAGAAGGGAGCCGCCGTTGCCTCTGAGATGCCGAAGGAATTGCCCTTGTCATCCGAATAGTAAGAAGCACCCTTCATATTGAAGTAAAAGCGGTAGCCGTGCTCGCCGTTTTTCGTTCTTGTCTTGACTGTGTAAGCGGGCGTGGCGGTGATAGCATCCGTGAGAGTGGTGACCTGCTGAGCACCGTCAAAGATATCGTTGAACATTCTGATCATCTTTGCGCTTGCATCTCCGTCGGCACGCTTGTAGGAATAGACATTCCCCTCAAAGTCGGTGACCGTGAGAGAAACTATCTCGTTTTGCGTTTTCTCATATTCGGCATCGGGTCCCGTCATGTACACCGCGATCGCAATGTAGGTGGGGATGAACAATGCAATTATGATCAGCACCAGCGTTGCTATAGATAAAGAACCGTTCTTTCTCATTATATTTTTGTCTCCGTCGTGCAGAATTTGTACTATTTTGTAACTATTATACATCTATTGCGTGTGTAAATCAAGTATAAAAAGTAAATTGACCCGCCACACGCTCCAAATTACTTTCCGATGCTCTCGATGTCGTACGGTGTGCGCTGGTATACAAAGTAATTGAGCCAGTTGTTGAAAAGCAGATTTGCATGCGCGCGCCATGTGTACATCGGGGGCTTTGTTGGATCGTCGTCGGGGAAGTAATTCTCGGGAATATCGGGGTCGATGCCCTTCTGCACGTCTCTCTCGTACTCGAGCTTGAGCGTGTCGCGCTCGTATTCGGAGTGTCCCGAGACGAAGAACATCCTGCAGTCCTTGGAAGCTGCTATATATACGCCCGAGCGCTTGCCCATCGCGAGAATGTCGAGATCCTCCACCCGCTCTATCTCCTCGGGCTTTACGCCCGTGTAGCGCGAGTGAGGAGCGAGAAACTCGTCGTCAAAGCCGCGCATCAGCGGATGCAGGGGATTTACTGCTCTGTGAGCAAAAACACCCGAAAGCTTATTCTCAAGCGGATACTTGTTTATACCGTAATGGAAGTGCAGTCCCGCCTGGCTTGCCCAGCAGATGTGGAAGGTAGAATAAACGTGCGTGCGCGACCAGTCCATGATACGGCACAGCTCGTTCCAGTAGTCGACTTCGGTAAAGTCGATCTTCTCTACGGGCGCACCCGTGATGATAAGACCGTCAAACTTCTGCCTCTCGACCTCAAAGAAAGACTTGTAAAAGGCTTTCATATGCTCGTCCGAGGTGTTTTTTGACTGATGTGAAACGGTGCGCAGCAGAGTCAGCTCTATCTGCAGAGGTGAGTTTGAGAGCATACGAATAAGCTGAGTCTCTGTAGCTATCTTCGTCGGCATGAGATTGAGGATAGCGATCCGCAGAGGACGGATGTCCTGTGTCTGCGCCCTGTCCTCATCCATGACGAATATGTGCTCTGTCTCGAGCGTTTCTTTGGCGGGGAGACCGCCGGGTACTTTAATAGGCATATCGGAACCTCGCTTGTATAAATTCCGCAATACTTCGGAAACTACACGTCTCGTCGGCAATCACGTATGAAAATACGCTCATGCCTCCTCGCGCTTGTTTCCTGTGTCTTGCGAAATTTCTACGGCGCGAGGGGTTTTGCGGATTAAAAGGTAATATAGCGTTTGTCACGCTTGTATAAATTCC
>JAZMZS010000250.1:0-4083 GCA_045586105.1 Eubacteriales bacterium
CCGTACCCCCTTCCTAAACCTTTTATGCAATTTACGCCTTAGCGGGAGATGGATGCACCGACGATCGAGCTTGGGGCGTTGCTATAAGCACCCCCTTACGTCGGTAACGCACAAAGGAAGGTTTTACCTTTGTCCAATTCATAAAGATTTTTGGAGAGGGGTACGGGGAGAACCTTTTTCAAAAGGTTCTCTCCCGCTCTTCCCGCTCTCCCGCTCTCCCCGCATCTTACCAAAACACGTTACTAAACTATCGGAGAAAACGCATGAACGTAACTCTCGAACCCCGCCCGTTATCGGGCGTAATTGAGGCGATACCGTCAAAGAGCCACGTGCACAGGCTTCTTATCTGTGCCGCTCTCTCAGACGCGCCCTGCAAAATAATATGCCCCGTGACCTCGCGCGACATCGAGGCTACTGCCGACTGTCTGCGCTCGATCGGTGCGGAAATAACCCGCTCGGACGGAGCGTACCTCGTAAAGCCCGTAAGGCTGCATTCAGAAGGGGAGCAGCGTTTGCTTGACTGCGGAGAATCCGGCTCGACGCTGAGATTTTTGCTTCCCGTTTGTGCGGCGCTCGGCGGGCGCTACAGTATAAATATGCACGGCAGGCTTCCCGAGCGGCCTCTTTCGCCCTTGTATGAGATCCTCGAGGATTGCGGGATATCCCTCTCTCCGAGCGGAAGCTCCCCCCTCACGCTTGAGGGAAGGCTTACCGAGAGGTGCTTTTCTATCGCGGGCAACGTCTCGAGCCAGTTCGTAAGCGGGCTTTTGTTTGCTTCTCCGCTCATCGGCGGAGAGTGCACGGTCACGCTGACGACCGAGGCGGAAAGCCGCGGATATATAGACATGACGGTAGAAAGTATGCGCGCCTTTGGCGTGTGCGTCACCGAGACCGAGCGCGGCGGCAGGGTATGCTTTAAGATAAAAGGAAGCTACTCGACCCCCACGGAGGAGATACGCGCGGAGGGTGACTGGTCAAACGCCGCCTTCTGGCTCGTTGCGGGAGCTATCGGCAAGCATCCGATCACGGTAACGGGACTGTCAGCCCGCTCGCTTCAGCCCGACCGTGCGGTGGTGGATATTCTCGCGGGCTTCGGTGCCGAAATAGAGCAAAACGGAAGCAGCTTCACGGCGCGTCCCTCGCGGCTCGTCGGTCGGAGGGCGGACGTCTCGCAAACACCCGACCTCGCGCCCGTGCTTTGTATTGCGGCGGCGTGCGCCGAGGGAAATACGCGTATCACGGGAGGTGAGCGGCTTCGGATCAAGGAATCCGACAGGATCGCGAGCACCTGCGGTATGCTCAGGGCACTCGGAGCAGAAGCCGAGGAGCACTCGGACGGAATGACGGTGCGCGGCTCGGGCATCAGGGGCGGGCGCGTTGATTCTGCGGGCGACCACAGAATAGCGATGTCGGCGGCTGTTGCTTCCGTTGCATCCGAGGGAGAGATAACCGTCCTCGGAGCGGAATGCACCGAGAAATCCTACCCTGCGTTTTTCGAGGATCTGGAGCTCCTCGCACAAAATAAAGTTTGATCGTTATCGGAGAAATATTATGGCAAGATTCAATTCCGAGCGTCTTTCGCTCGAAATATACGGCGGAAGCCACGAGCCCGTTATAGGCATGAAGCTTTCGGGCATCCCTGCGGGACACGAAATAGACAAGGAGGAGCTTGCCCGCTTTATGGCACGCAGAGCGCCGGGCAGAGACAAGCTCTCTACCCCCCGTAAAGAGGCTGACGAGGTGGAATTTCTCTCGGGCGTGGAGGGAGGCGTATGCACGGGCGGTGAGATACACGCCGTGATACGCTCGACAGACAGGCGCTCGTCCGATTATTCCCGCTTTGCCGACACTCCCCGCCCCTCTCACGCCGACTACGTCGCTAAGGTCAAGTACGGAGATCGGGTCAACATGGCGGGCGGCGGTCCGTTTTCGGGAAGAATGACGGCTCCCCTCTGCATTGCGGGCGGGATCGCGCTCGGTATTCTGAAGGAAAAGGGGATCAGCGTGGGAGCGCATCTCTATTCGATAGGCAAGGTCAAGGACACGCCCTTCGATCCCGTCGGAGTAAACGCCGAAGCGCTCGCCTCGCTTGCCGCTTCTCCCTTTCCCGCAATAGATCCCGACGCCGCTCTCAGAATGCAGGAGGCGGTGCTTGACGCAAAGGCTTCGCTCGACAGCGTGGGCGGAATTATCGAATGCGCCGTCTGCGGGCTCGGCGTTGGTGCGGGCGGTCCTCTTTTCGAGGGGCTCGAATCGAGAATAAGCGCGCTTGCCTTTGCCGTTCCCGCGGTAAAGGGAATAGAATTCGGCTCGGGCTTTGCCTCGGCTCGGATGTCGGGCTCGGAGCATAACGATCCCTTCGTTATCGAGGACGGGCAGGTCAGAACGAAAACGAACAATTCGGGCGGCATTCAGGGCGGAATATCAAACGGTATGCCCGTGATATTCAGGGTAGCAATGAAGCCGACCCCCTCTATAGGGCGCGAGCAGGACACCGTTTCTCTGTCCGAAATGAAGGCGGCGAGGCTCTCGATCGGAGGCAGACACGACCCGTGCGTGGTAATAAGAGCCGTTCCCGTCATCGAGGCGGTCGCGGCGCTGGCAATTCTTGATGCATTGGAATTTTGAGGTGATAAAAATGGATATTAAAGAGCTAAGAGAAAAAATAGACGCCATCGACAAGCAGATAGTGGCGCTTTTCCGCGAGAGGATGGGCGTTTCGCTGGACGTTGCCGAATACAAGCGCGAGCGCAATGTGGCGGTGTACGATCCCGCGCGCGAGCGTGCGCTTTTTGCAAGGATAGCGGAGCTTGCGGGAGAGGAAACGGCAGGCTACGCAGTCACCCTTTATAAGACGGTGACCGAGCTTTCGCGTACCTATCAGCATCACGTTCTCGAGCCCGTGCCGAGGATAATGACCGAGATCGAGCAGGTCGTCGAGCACAGCCCGAGAATGCTCCCCCGCTTTGCAAAGGTAGCGTGCCAGGGGGTTGAGGGAGCGTATTCGCAGATAGCGGCGGTCAGAATGTTCGATCAGCCTAAGATCAGCTATTACGGTGAGTTTTCCGATATCTTCCGTGCGGTGGAATCGGGCGAATGCGACTACGGCGTGCTTCCTATCGAGAACTCGACCGCAGGCTCGGTCAACCGCGTCTACGATCTTCTCAGAAAAAGCAGCTCGACTATCGTAAAGTCGGTGCGCATCAAGATCGACCACAATCTGCTTGCAAAGCAGGGCGTGAAAAAGGAAGAGATAAAGGAGATCTTCTCGCACGAGCAGGCGATAAGCCAATGCGCGGGGTATCTTCAGACGATGCCCGACGTCAAGGTCACCGTTGCCCCCAACACCGCAATGGCGGCAAAGGCAACTGCAAGCTCGGAGCGCCGTGACGTTGCGGCTCTCTCCTCGTACGCCTGCGCGGATCTGTACGGGCTTCACGTGGTAGAAAGCTCGGTGCAGGATATGCAGAACAACTTCACCCGCTTTATATGTATCTCGCGCGAGAAGCAGATACTCCCCGGAGCCGACCGCACGAGCGTAATTCTCAAGGCCCCCCACACACCGGGAGCGCTTTATAACATTCTTGCCAAGATCAACGCCCACGGCGTGAACCTCATCAAGCTCGAGTCCCGCCCCATTCCCGAGCGGAACTTTGAGTTCCTTTTCTACTTTGATATGGAGGCAAGCGTGTACTCACCCGAGCTCTCCGAGCTTCTCGGCGAGCTTGAGGCAAACTGCGAGGAATTCAGATACCTCGGCTCTTATACCGAGCTTGTGTGAGGCAGGCGGAGGTATGCACCTGCGGTGGGGTGAAGGAAGATTTTCGCATATGCGAAAAGCGAGTTTATTATACACGCGAAGCCCCATCCCCGCTGTCATCCTCGAGCCTCGCTTGCATAAATTGTGCAATACGTCAGATCGATCGCGAGTCGTCGGCGATCACGTATGAAAATTCGCTCGCGCCTCCTCCCGCTCCGATCTTAGTCTTGCATCAATTTCTGCGTCGCGAGGAACCTCGCTTGCATATTTTCCGTCACCGCTCGACTATCCCTCCGCGAGCCCGCTCGCTGAGGAATAGTCAG
>JAZMZS010000251.1:0-6865 GCA_045586105.1 Eubacteriales bacterium
CCGTTCACGGGGGCATCGGGGTCATACGGCTCGTCCGTGCCCTCATAAAACCACCCCGCAAAGCGGGTATTTCCGCTGTCGGGCAGGGTCGGGGGCTCGGGGAGTGTCTCGCCCGCTCTTACGGCGGCGTAAGCATAATACCCTCCCGCGCCCGCGGTCATTCTTACTCTGAAGTATTCTGTTCCTTCTATCCACAGGCTGTCAAGGAAGTCGGTACGCGCCGACATGTAGCCGAGCATGTGTGCGCTCTCCTTCTCCTGTGCATCCGTATCTCTGCCGTACCGCACGGCATCCGCCGCTGCCGATGCCGAGATCAGGCGCGAAAGCCTGTCCGTATCCTTCTCAAGCTCCTGTCTGAGCAGGGGAGAGAGCTCGCGCCGATACAGCTCTCTTACGTATTCGTCAAACTCGCTTTTTTTGCAAAGCGAGGAAAAGATCACGATGCGCACGTCGTCCTTTATATATTCTCTGTCAGCAAAAAAGCTCTCGGGATACTGCAGCTGCCAGGAGATGCTGTTTCCCATAGACAGGTCATAATCCCACACGGGTCCCGCAAAGATCACGTCCCGCCCGTCCTTCTGTGTAACGTAGAAATAACCGCTCGAGTAGCCCGCATCGTGGTTGGCTGACATCTCCTCGATGAGGTACTTACGTGCAAAGGAATCGATATCTATCATGTCCTGCCAGCGCGCGCCCGTGACGGGATCGCAGTCCCCGTCCGACATGACCGCTCTCTCGAATGCCGAAAAAAGCTCCGCCGCCTCAGCGGTCCTCTGCGCATCGTAGCTGCTTCTCACACGGTACAGCGTGCCTGCCTCGGTGGTGAAATACGTATTCTTGCCCGTGTCCGCATTATCTGCCGCTTCGGTAGACACAAGAACGCCGTCCGCGGGAATATCCACTCTTCCATAGCCTGTCTCTATACGCTCGCACAGCTGATACAGCCCTGCATATTCGCCGTTGAGGTAAAGCGCTGTCCATTCCGTGTCGGGGGTATATGAAAGACCGAGCCTGCGTGCATACGAAAGCACAAGCTCCCCTCTCAGCATCGATGCATCGGATGCATTGGCAAGCAGGATCCACTTTCTGCCCGCTTCCATCCCGAGAAGCTCAGCCTCGGACGAAAGCTCGATATTATACGGCTTTTTGTCAAAATTCAGCCAGGTGTAATTGCCTCTGCCCGAAACCGAAGCAAGACTGCCCGCATATTCGCACTCTCCCTCGGGAGAATAGATGCGGATGCTTCCCCTCTCGCTGTTGTCCTTCTTGAGGTTGATGTAATCCATGCTTCCCGATTCGGTATCTATGTAGGTACAGCCGAGCCCGGACTGACGCATGACGGTAAGGGTGCATTCTCTTCTTTTTCCGAACACCTCGTAAGCGACCCTGTATGTACGCACTTGCTCAATATCACCGAGCAGAGCGCCGTCGCCGAGCTCCTTTCCGTCAAGGGTGACACGTGCATCCTCGTCCGCTCTGAGACGGACACCGGGCGCCTGTGCATACGGCGGCAAAAACAAATACATATCTCCCGCCCCGTTCTGCCACACGCGGACACTCTCAACACCTCCGTCGACCGAGAAGGTCTCTGCGTACATCGCGGGGGCGGCCGTTTTTTCTTCGTCAAACGAGCACACGACTATAGCGGCACACAGCATCACCGCAAGGAGGATGGTGAGTGTAAGTATTCTGTTTTTTCTCAATTCTATCCCCTCCCGCAGTCTGCTGTTACAGCTCATGCTCTAATGAAAATACCCAAGCCACCCGAGGTGCTTTTTCTCAGACAGCTTATCTATAAGAAGCGACAGCACGGCACAGCTCGCCGCCGTCGCAATATATACACAAAGAGAGACCGATGCCGCATCCGTCGCGACGCCGAGCTTTCTCAATACGAATCCGATAACCGTTCCCGCCGCAACGTGAGAGCAGTATATGACGGTGCTCATATGGCGTATCGTGATACTATGGCTGCATTCTGCCTTCCATGACAGTATCAGATAAAAGAGCACGGGGCAAAGAGGCATCAAGGCAAAATAGCAGTCATTGCGCCTGCTCGAGCCGAGCACTTCTATCAGATGATGCTCCCCAAACAGCACGCAGAATAAAGCCGCCGCCGCAATTGCAAGGATCAATACGCGCCCTCGGTTGCCAGAGGCGGGCGGAGAGGTTCTTTTTTTCTGTGCATCGGCAAATGCCTTTCCCACCGCTATCCAGAACAGACCTGCGGGAAAGCCGACATAGATGCTCTCGGGATACAGCCCGATAAGGCTGATGACGAGCCCGTCGGGTTCGAGCGCTCCGTAGTAGTTTGAGGCTGCAACGCACAGGGCATAAAGAACGCCTCCAAGCGTGATGATGACCGCATTCGGCAGATGCCTTCTGAGAAGATAAACTATCAAGACACATATCACAGTTGCCGTGATATACCAGGATGCCGAAAAGGTCGAGCCGAAGAAAAAGCCCTTTATAAGATCACCCGCGATATACAGGGGGCTCTTTGTCATATAGTTGCTTCTGTACACGGTAATGGGAATAAGAAGCAGAAACCACGAGAAATACAGCTGCAGGTTGCGCTTGACAAAGGATAGCAATCTCGATCTGCACGCCTGTATTTGGTCGTTTTCGGGAAGGTGCACAAAGAACAGAAAACCGCTCATGATAAAAAACAGCGGCACCGCGATCCTCACAAGAGGAAACCTGAGATGCGAATACTGCGCTCCGAGGGGGTCTACGTGTATTGCTACAACGACAAAGGACAATATAAGCTTTGCTATATCGATAGACACGTAGCTTTTCTTCATTCAAGTCCCTCCCCTGCATAAAAAATCGTTATTGTTTTCTTCTTCCGAGCCCTCTTATGACCTTGCCCGCTCCGTGGCGGACACGTATCATGGCTCTGTATATTTTGTTGTGCGAGTAATAAAGACGGAATCTTCTGCCGAGTGCTTCCGCCTCGCTTCTTCTCTCGCTGAGCAGAGCCTGTGCTCTGCCGAGCTTTTCGCTGTTCACGCCGCTCCACACCGAGCGGTCATAGAGAGCAAGGGCGCTCTGCATAAGATCGCAAAATCCGAGCTCGGCGGTATCTCCGAGCATCTGTGCGACATGCAGGTATCTCTCATATCTCAGAGAAAAAATATCCTCAAGCGCACGGTCGCTCACGCGTGCGGTTATGCTTCCCTCTCTCTGTCTGTAGCAGTAAAGAGGCTCGGGGATGACGGCGATGCGCTGTGCATTCATAAACAATCGGTAGGTGGTCGGGATGTCCTCCCAAAGCACGCCCCGGGTCCATTCAACACCCTCGTGCACTCTGCGGCGGTAAAGCTTGTTCCAGGCATAATCGGGCATTTCCCCCGACATGAGCATTCCGACACCGCCCTTTGCATCGGTAAGTGCCCGCGGAAAGCTGTGCTCGCTGAGTCTTTGCCCGCCGTTTTCGTTCACCTTGGCGTATCCGAAGCAGACCGCATCCGCGTTTTCCGTGCGCGCGGCAGCTTCTGCAGTCTCGCAAAGCCGCGCCTCTATATAATCGTCTCCATCAACAAAGAGAAGATACTCGCCCTTTGCCTCGCTGACACCGATATTCCTTGAAGCTGCCAGTCCTGCGTTTTTCTGATGTATAACACGCACACGCGCGTCACGCTCCGCATATTCGTCGCATATTCTGCCGCAGCCGTCGGGTGAGCCGTCCTCGACCAGGATCAGCTCGATATTCTCATAAGTCTGGGAAAGGATGCTGTCTATGCACTTGTTTATATATTTCTCGACCTTGTACACAGGCACAATGATACTGATAAGCTCCTGCATCCCTGCCACATCCTTTCTTACTTTTTTTGTATTTTGATCCTTAACCTCTCCAGCATCCGTGCGCTCAGCTCTCTTCTCGACAAAAGCACGAGCAGACATGCGGGCAGGGATATTCCTACCGAAACGCATCCGTTTACAAGCAGATGCGACCACGCACCCTGTACATCCACCGAGCACAGATCATACAGCGCCATCATCAGAAAAAACAGTGCTATCATGGCATAATTCTGTATATAGTAGCTCTTCGGTGACATGCCGAAGGCGTTTTTATACAGGACATGCGGCTCGACGGTATGACATATGAACAGCGTAGTGATTATCGTTGCCGCGATCACTCCCGACACTCCCATAACCTGTACCAGGATAACCGACAGGATCACGTTCGCGGCGCCCTCGACAAGAGGCTTGTAGCGGTCATTGTAGAAGGTGCCCGTAGCATCCCTGAACAGTATCACGCTATTGCGCAGAAACTGTATAAAGCCGTTGAATGAAATGACAAACAGTATCTCCTTCTCCACGACAAGCTCAGCGGAGAACAGTATCGACACAAGATCGTCCGCCACGGCGTAATAGCCGAGATAAAATACCGCGCCTATCAGAAAATTCAGAAGGTGGAATGCCTCGCAGTAGCGCGCGGCGGTCTCCTTGTCCTTCTCAACGCACAGATGCCCGATGACCGATGTAAGGGATGAGAATGCAAGCGACAGCACGCCCGCGGCAGAGGTGAGTATCATCGTATAGTTCGAATACTTCCCGAGCGCGGCAAGACCGACAAACATCGATATAACCGTGCCGTCGACCGTATTGCAGAGAAGAAGCCCGACCTTGTGCATGAACATTGCGCTGACGCTCTTTGTCAGCTGTGCGCGGGTATCCGCATCTATACGGCTCTTTCGGACGATAACGCTTTTGTACTTCTTTTTTACCACCGCATCCGTCACTATCCATTGGAGAAGAGAGCAGACTATCCTGCAGACAAGATACAGGACAAATGATCCTGTGGCAAAAAGCACGCATATCTGCATCACGTACTGCAAAATAAGACCGCCCGACGTTATTGCCGTAGTTATGTAATTTTCCTTGTATGCGTTGATGAGTGCCGTTTTTGCTCCGAAGGGGTAGGTCAGCACCACCGATATCAGCATCAGAATGAAGGTGAGCTGATAATTTACGTCAAGCGCCTCATAGTCGCGGGCAAAATAAGTGATAAACGGTGTAATTATCAGTCCGAGCAGGAGCACGACAGCGCCGATCAACAGATACAGGCGCTTAAAAAGTCCGTAAAGTGCCGACACGCTCTCCTCTCTGCCCTCAACTATCGGTCTGTACATACAGAAGGTTATGGCGCTTCCGACACCGAGCTCAGCCACCGACAAAAATCCGATGATGCTCAGATACATGGCGTTAAGACCGTTTACCTCATTGCCGCAAAAGGCTATCAGGTTACGCTTGACAAGGATGACCAGTATAATTGCGGCAACCTTGGTGCCCACCGACACGCTTACGTTAAGCAAGCTTTTTTTCTTATCCATATATTCCTCAAAATAATCATAATACCGTAAATAACGGCAAGACACCGAATGCTTCCTGCCGTTATTTATAGTATTATCAAGACAAATGACGAATATATTCTCACAGAGCCCGCGAGGGGCTCTGTGAGATATATTCGTGTTCTTAGCCGACAATCTGACCGAGCTCGTTGAACTTGTAGGTAGCCTCGAGCAGAAGTCCGTTTGCCTCCCATACGTAGTAGCTCTTGTTTACTACGAGCTGTCCCTTGTAAGCTGCGAAGTAGTAGTGACCGTCGATATAAACAAGTCCCTTTTCAACTCCCTTACCGTTCTCGTAATAATAGAGCGTACCGTTCTTTTCTACGATACCGTCAAGCATCCTGCCGTCTGCGCCGAACTCATATGTTCCGCAGGGAAGATCGCAGGAGGTCTTGTATGCGCCGTAGGTCTTGTTACGTACGAGCTGTCCCTTGTAAGCTGCAAAGTAGTATGCACCGTCATAATAGAACAGTCCTCTCTCGGTCGCCTGACCCTTCTCGTAATAATAGAGATTGCCGTTGCGCTCGATGATACCCTCTATCATTCTGCCCTGTGCATCGAACTCGTAAGTTCCCTTCGGGAGATCGCACGAGGTCTTGTATGCGTTGAATACCTTGCCCGTGACGAGCTTGCCCTGGTATGCTGCGAAATAGTAGTGACCGTCATACCAGAACAGTCCCTGCTCGACGCCTGCGCCGTTCTTGTAGTAGTAAAGCTCACCGCCGATGGTGATGATTCCCTGTACCATCTTACCGTCCGCACCGAACTTATAGTTGCCGCGGGGCAGATCGCACGAGGTCTTGTATGCGCCGTATACCTTGTCTGTGACGAGCTTTCCGTTGTATGCCGCAAAGTAGTAGTTACCGTCGAAATAGAACAGTCCCTTCTCTACTCCGACACCGTTCTCGTAATAATAGAGCGCGCCGCCGATGGTGACGATACCCTGTATCATCTTACCGTCCGCACCGAACTTATAGTTGCCGCGGGGCAGATCGCACGAGGTCTTCCATGCACCGTAGATCTTGTCTGTGACAAGCTTGCCCTTGTATGCTGCAAAGTAGTAATCTCCGTCTACGCAGATAAGTCCCTTCTCTACTCCGTTTCCGTTCTCATAGTAGTAAAGGACGCCGTCTATGGTAACGATGCCCTGGAGCATCTTTCCGTCAGGACCGAATGCATAGTTGCCGCAGGGCAGATCGCACGAGGTCTTGTATGCGCCGTATACCTTGTTTGTGACGAGCTTTCCGTTGTATGCCGCAAAATAGTAGTCGCCGTTGAACTTGATAAGTCCCTTTTCGTTGACCTTACCGTTTTCGTAGTAGTAAAGCACGCCGTCACGCTCGACGATGCCGTTTACCATCTTTCCGTCAGGGCCGAAAGCATAGGTTCCGCGGGGAAGATCACATGAGGTCTTCCATGCATCCTGCACCTTGTCGGTCACTATCTTGCCTTTGTATACGCAGAAGTAGTAGTCACCGTCTACACAAATAAGTCCCTTTTCAAAGTCGGAG
>JAZMZS010000252.1:0-6065 GCA_045586105.1 Eubacteriales bacterium
TCTCGCCGATGCCGAACCAGGGGAAGACCGAGTTGAAGGCACCGCCGACGAGGGTGGCATCCGAATAACCGGCCGCGATTTCGCCGGTGAGCACGTTGAATACGCCGCCGTCAAGGCCGCCTGCGGTCAGGACAACGAGTGCGGTCATCGTGCAGACAACCATGGTGTCGGCAAACACCTCAAAGATGCCCCACATACCCTGCTTAACGGGCTCCTTGATATTGGAGTTGGAGTGTACCATAACGGAGGAGCCGAGGCCTGCCTCGTTCGAGAATACGCCGCGCTTGAAGCCCTGCGTTACGACCTTGCCTATAACGACTCCGATACCGCCTCCGACGAACGCCTCGGGCTTGAATGCGTTGACGAAGATAGCCTTGAATGCGGGAATGATAGAAGCGTAGTTAACGCCGATTATCGCAAGAGAGCCGAGCACGAAAAGAACGACCATGAAAGGAACGATCTTCTCTGCGACGTTTGCAATTCTCTTAAGACCGCCGAGGGTGATAAGAGCGGTAAGCGCCATTATAACAGCACCGAGGATGATGTTGTAGAGAGAAACTCCCGAGAACACCTCAACGGAGGAGAGTGCGGAAACGTCGAATGCGCTTGCAACATTGGATACTATCTTGTTGACCTGACCCATGCTTCCGATTCCGAAGGAAGCGAGCATAGCGAAGATACAGAAAAGAACGGCAAGGACCTTTCCTACGTGCTTCATGCCCTTCTTTCTGCCGAGACCGTCAGTGAGGTAGTACATAGCACCGCCCGACCACTCGCCGTTTTCGTTCTTACGGCGGTAGTAGATACCGAGAACGTTTTCAGCGTAGTTTGTCATCATTCCGAAGAATGCAGCGACCCACATCCAGAAAACGGAGCCTGCGCCGCCGATACAGATAGCAGCGGCAACACCTGCGATGTTACCCGTTCCTACCGTTGCGGCAAGTGCGGTACAAAGTGCCTGGAAGGGAGAGATAGAGCCCTTTTCCTTAGAGTGCTTGATAACGTCCTTCTTAAAAAGCGAGCCCAGGGTGTGCTTGAACCACAGACCTATGTGTGTGACCTGGAAGAACTTGGTGAGACAGGTAACGATAATACCCGTACCGACGAGAAGCAAAAGACCAAACGCGCCCCAGACAACGCCGTTGATCTTACCGTTTACGCTCTCGACCGCTTGTAAGATTGCGTCCATTTTAAAATGAACCTCCTGTAAAGAAATATTTGTCAACCGAACAAGCAATAAAAAATCACCGCTGTCACGTCGGATAGCGGTGAGTAAGAGAAGACGGTTAACACGAAGATACGTGTTAGAATACTTGATCTGTCCTTTTGCCTGAGAGATTGGTGGTCTTACCATTTGCCCCTTCGGCATCCGCGCGAGGCGGACTTCTCCAGATTGCTATCCGTCAGCAGTCTCCGTCTTGCGACACCCGAGAGTATTACCCCTTTGGAAAGGCTTTTGCCTTATCTCCTGCTGATTTCATTTAGCTATATTCGGTTTTACCAAGATATAATACTACTTATTATTACAAAAATCAAGTAGTTTTGACAAATTTCTGAATTATTTTTGAATAAAGCTTTTTCACACCCCCGAAGCTCGTTCGGGGGTGCAGCTTACGTACCTTATCAATAGAATACCGTACCCGTGGTATTATCGTCGGAGATCTTCTGTACCTCGGCTATCTTAGAGACAGAAGACAGCTCGGTATCGTGGATAGCCGTTGCAAGCCCGTCAGCCTCGGCGTAGAGGGTAAGCGTCCCCTCGGTGCTGCCTACTCTGACGGCAATTCCGATCCTGCCCGCGCGCATGCGGCGGTCGGGGCAATCAAGGCGTGCTCTGTCAGTAATATCCGAGCCCGTGCCGACGATCCTTCCGAGGGCGTTGGTCGAGAAGCGCACCGTGGGAGTTGCGTCGGGGACCTCGTTGCCGTCGGCGTCAACGCAAACGCACGTGTAGAGCGCGACGTCCTGACCGTTGGCGCAGAGATCATCACCGTTCTCGAGGATAAGCTTGAGCGCTGCGGGAGCACCCGTAGTTCTGTGAAAGTCCTCGCAAACCGCCTTGCCGTCTATATAGCCGACAGCCCTGATCTCACCCGGGCGGTAGGTAAGCTTCCACTCTGCGTGGTCGAATTTGTTAAGTGCGACCATCCCCTGAGACTGACCGTCGAAGAACAGCTCGACCGCATCGCAGTTAGAGTAAGCACGCACGTCCATTTCCCTGCCCTCAAAGCCGCGGAGATTCCAGTGAGGCATGAGGTGTACCATCGGACGTGACTTGTCAAGCCACATCGACTGATTCTGATAGAATGCGTCCTTCTTCTGCATATAGAGATCTATCGCTCCCGACTGCGAGCATACGCGGGGCCAGGTCGCCTCACCTCTGTGCTCGAACGCTATCCACTGATATCCGCCTATGACCCAGTCTCGCTCGCCGAGGAACTTCCAGGTAGTTTCTCTCGCCTGGAACCAGCCGTTGGTGTCCTTGTCGTAGGAATTGATATACGCTCTCTGCGGATTATCGGGCAGATACCAGCCGCGTGTCGTTCCTGTAGCACAGCACTCGGTCCAAAGGAAGGGCTTGTTCGGGTATTTTTCTCTGATCGGGGCGAACTTCGCGGGGTTGTAGTTGATACCTACGATATCGAGATCGTCAAAGACGGTCGCAATATCGGGGCGCACCGACACGGCGCTCGTGATCGGACGGGTATCGTCAAGCGCCTTTACCCTTGCCATCATGTGACGGGTGATGCGTCTGCCCTCCTCACGTATGTGGTACATCTCCTCGTTCGATATCGACCAGAAGAACACGGAGGGGTGGTTTCTGTCACGGCGCACGAGCATCTCGAGCTGATCTATTCCCTCGGGAGAGGTGTCGAACCATCTCGTTTCGCTCATTACGATAAAGCCGTAATCGTCAAGTGCGTCCATTGTTGCCTGCGCCTGCGGATAGTGAGAGCAGCGGTAGCCGTTCGCTCCCATCTCCTTTATAAGTCTGACCTTGTGGCGGTAGATATTATCGGGGACTGCCTTGCCCGTAAGTCCGAAGTCGCCGTGCCCGCACACGCCGTTTATCTTGACGCGTCTGCCGTTGAGGAAAAAGCCCTTTTCGGGGTCTATATAAAATTCCCTGTAGCCGTAGCGGTCGGAGTATTCGTCGATGCAATCCTCGCCGTCAAGCACCCGCACGCGTGCGGTATACATATTCGTATCGTCTATATCCCAGATGCGGGGAGAGACAACATCTGCCGTCATTGATATGGTACTCTTTCCGTATGCGGGAACCGAAGCCCCGCACTCAGCCCTGCCCGCGCATTCTCCGTCGGCGTTATAAAGCGCACACTCAACTCGGACGCTTCTGTCGCAGACGTCGTCCGAGCGGAGGGTCAGGTCGATATTCGTCTGCCAGACGTTATCCGTCTTTTTCTCGGGGTGTACGTAGAGCCCCCACAGATCAACGCTCACTCTGTCGGTAACGCACAGCCAGACGTTGCGGTATATTCCGCCGCCCTCGTACCACCAGCCCTCGTGGTTGTCGGTATTTACGTAGACGGCGAGCCAGTTATCCCCCTCGTACTTGACGATATCCGTGATATCCGCCTCAAAGCTCGTATAACCGCAGAAATTGCGGGTAACGAGGCATCCGTTGAGATAGACGGCAGCGTGAGTGGCAACGCCCTCGAAGTAAATTACGACTCTCTTATCCTTATAAGCGGGATCAAGGGTAAATTTCTTTCTGTACCATGCGTTTTCATACTTGAAAAAGCCGAGCGCGTTGTTATACTGCTCCGCGGTCTGCTGAAGTACGACGTAATCGTGGGGAAGGCAGACCTCCTCCCAGCGGTCGGACTTGTATTCGTGGTTGTAGTTTGAATCGTTCGGTACTGAGATATAGTCCTTGGATGCGGGGCCCCACTTCATTCTTTCCGTCTTTGACTGAATATAGATAGGTCCCTTGACGGGCGGGGTCTCTACCTTGATATCTCCGCGGTGGAAAAGCCAGCCGTCGTTGAACAGTATCTTCTCTCTCATACGCTTCTCTCCTTGCATATATATTTCTTTAAATACATACTAACACAAAAAGGCACGGGGCGTAAATGCGCCCCTGTGCCTTTTTGTTGTTATTTTGTTGTTTTTTCAAGCTCATCGTCTTTTGACCGTTAGGAAGAAGCCCTGCTGCCTCCTTGATATACCTCATAGGGGTAAATGCAGTTTTTCCGTCTCTTACCGTACCCGAGGCTACGTTCCGACCCCGGCACGCTTTACCTACATTACTATCAAAGCTCGGAGGGGCGGTGGCTGGTTGACCGTGGTCGCGTCATCGCTTGCCGAATCGGCAAAAGCGTGATAATACTAACATAGAGTATAGCAAAAGGGCAGACAATTAACAACTCTATGCCTTTATTTTGTTTTCTCTTGAAAAACAAACGGTATCTTGATATAATAGACTAAACATGACAAAATACAGGGGGAAAAGCAATGACTTTTCTTGAAAAAGCAATAAAAGACGGGTACGCTTACTTATCGGGTCCGGACGGTAGGCAGAAAATTACCTATGTAACTTCCGATAACCATAGTGAAAACTATAGCGATCCCGAAGAAAAAGTCCGTGCAGAGTTTTGGGCAGAACTAATATATAAATACGAGTACCCTGCAAACAGAATCAAGGTAGAAGTGGTTGTTCCCGATCGCTTACCTACAGACCGTGCTGATATAGTAATATTCAGTGATAATGAATGTAAGCGCCCGTATACTGTTGTGGAGTGTAAAAAGGACGGCGTTACGGATGCCGAATTTACACAGGCGATTGAGCAGGGTGTTGGAAATGCTACTTGGGTAAAACTTCGTGCGGAGTATGTTGTAATCGTTGCGGGCGGAACTCGTAGAGTTCTTGATGTGTCCGATAAATTCGGTACATTTGAACGCGAGAAAAACATTCTGGCAGACTTGCCAAAGGCATACGGCAAGCCGCAAGAATTTAGGTTTTATAAGGGTACAGAGAACGATATTCAACCCGTTGCACGTGAAGATTTGATTGTTGCTATTAAAAAATGCCATCAAACTCTTTGGGGCGGCGGTCGTCTTTCTCCTCCTACCGCCTTTGGTGAACTCTGTAAACTCATTTTTGTCAAAATCAGCGATGAGCAGAAGCCTCGCAAAAATGGCGAACCCTATCAATTCCAGATCAAAACACATGAGCCTTCTTCAAAACTTGCAGAGCGCATTAACGCTTTGTATGACGAACAAAAAGTAAAAGATCCGGAAGTGTTCACGGAATCTATCAAAGTAGATGACCGTGTGCTTCGCACTGTCGTTTCGCATCTGGAAGCTATTAACCTCAATAAAACCGACCTTGACGTAAAAGGCGTTGCCTTTGAACAATTTATGGACGGCTTCTTTAAAGGTGATTTTGGTCAATACTTTACCCCTCGTCCTATTATCGAATTCTGTGTAAATATGATGAAACCCGAACAAGATTGGGATGTTCTCGATCCTTCTTGCGGTTCGGGCGGTTTCCTGCTGCACGCACTCGATTATATGCGCAAACAAGCCGGAGACTATTTTGATAAGGCTACTCAGCCTGTGGAGTATTTCAACTATTGGCATGATTTTGCGGCAAAGCATCTTTATGGAATAGAAATCAATGATGAAATTGCCCGTGTTGCAAAAATGAATATGATTGTTCATGATGATGGTCATACCAATGTTATCAGCCACGATGCTCTTGAAAGCATTGACAAAATGCACGATCACAACAGAGGCTTTGCAGAAAATCGATTTGATTTGATTCTTACGAACCCTCCTTTCGGTTCTACCATCAATCTTGCAGAAAAGCCTTATTTGTCTACTTATGCGCTTGGAAACAATGTAGATGCCAAGGGCAAAAAGAAACCTCGCAAAAATCAGAGTTCCGAGGTTTTGTTTATAGAGCGTATTTGGCAATTCTTGAAGCCCGGTATCGGCAAAGCAGCAATTGTTTTGCCCGATGGTATTTTGACAAATAGCTCTATGCAATACGTCCGTGATTTCATTTTGGAGAAGTTCCAACTGCTTGCAGTTGTGAGCTT
>JAZMZS010000253.1:0-5450 GCA_045586105.1 Eubacteriales bacterium
TCCCAAGCTTGAAAAAGGCGATAAGGTAAATATTGATTTCAAGCCGAAGGAAAAGGAAACAAGTCCTCCCAAGCACTATACCATAGAAACTCTCAATAACTATCTGAAAAATCCCTTCAGAGAGGATAAAGCGGCTGCAAAAGAGGCAGCTAAGAATGCCCAGAGCGATAATTCATCCGAGGAGAACGACGAGGAGGATTACAGGGCAATATTTGAGGGACTTGAGCTTGGCACCGAGGCTACGAGAACGTCTATTATCGATAACGCCCGCAAGAGCGGTTATATTGAACTGAAAAAAGACGTTTATTATATACTTCCCGGCGGCATATACCTGATAGAAGCACTCGGAAGAATGCAGATATCCATGGATAAATACAAGACGAGCGAAATGGGAAAAGCCCTTAAAAAGGTCTACCGCGGCGAGATCTCCGTCGAGGACAGCGTTCGTCTTGCCGAAGCGGAGATCAGCGAGGTCTTTTCAAAAAAAGAAGCAAGCATCGAGACGGATATCGATGACGGCTTTTACGGAGATAAGGCAGGACAGTGTCCCTTGTGCGGCAAGGACGTGATAAAGGGCAGATACGGGTATTACTGCACCGGATATAAGGAAGGATGCAAGCTTAAGATAAATACGAGCATATGCTCGAGGGTCATATCCAAGTCAAACGTTATAAGACTGCTCGAGACAGGAAGAACGTCGAAGATACAGGGCTTCGTTTCAAAGAAGACGGGAAAGAGCTTTGATGCTTTCCTGAAGCTCGAGGGAGCGGAGGTCAAGTTTGACTTCTCATAATGAGAGTTATTACTGCTAAAGCAGGGAGTAGTTATGTTTTTTGATAGAAAAGAGCTGTGTACGGGAGTAAAGCTGAATATCCTGCATACAGACAAATTCAAGAAGAATTTTGTAAACGTTAATTTTATAATTCCGCATAATGCCCAATATGCGGCGGAAGCATCTCTTTTGTCGGAGGTTCTGACAAGAGGAACGAAAAAGCATCCTACGCTCAAGGAGATAGAGCGTGAGCTTGACGAGTGCTACAGCGCTCAGCTATCCGCGCATTCAAGTGTCAGAGGCGAGAGTAAGATCGTTTCGGTCAGTATGGAAAGCCTTGCCGATCGCTACGCTCTTGACGGAGAGAGTATTTTTCTGCGGTCATGTGAGCTTTTGTACGAAATACTCTTCGAGCCCTATACAGAGGATGGGATATTCTGTGCGGAGTACGTAGAGAGCGAAAAACAAAAGCTGCTTGCCTCTGTCGGCAGAAGAAAGAATTCGAAGAGATATTATGCCCTTGACAGATGCAAAGCGATCATGTGCGAGGGAGAAGCCTTCGGAATTCCGTCTTACGGAAGCGAGGATGCGATAGACAGTATCACACCTGAGCGGCTTTATTCGTTTTATAAATATTTAACCGACAACGCAGCGATCGAGCTGTTTTACGTCGGCGAGGATCCCGGGCAGGCTGAGCAGGTATTTTTACGGATGTTTGCCGATAAGCCGAGAGCAAACGGCGCCTCTCAGGAGTATCCCGCGTTGAAGAGCGCATCGGAGAGCAGGTATTTTTGCGAGGAAGCGGACTATAAGCAGTCTGTGCTTGTTATGGGCTACCGTACGGGAACAAACGGAGACAGCGCCGAGAAGTACGCCTTTACTGTGTTCAATGCTCTCTTCGGCTCTGGCGTGAACAGCAAGCTTTTCAAGGTCGTAAGGGAAAAGATGCATCTCTGCTATTACGCATCCTGTGCTCCCGAGCTGTCAAAGGGGGTCGCTTTTGTAAGCTCGGGCATAGATGCTTCAAATGAGCAGATAACCACGGATGCGGTAAAGGAGCAGCTTGAGGCGGTAAGACGCGGTGATTTTACCGATGAAGATATTTCCGACTGCAAAAAAGCATTGAAAAACGCTTATAACGAGCTTTACGATTCGGCTGAAGGGATGTGCGGATGGTATCTCGGCAGAGTTATGTTCGGCAATACAGAAGAGATCGATTCTGTATGCGAAAAAATGATGGCTGTCACACGTGAGCAGATAATGACCGCAGCGGCAAGGATGCAGCTTGATGTTGTGTTCATGCTCAAGGGTGTATCCAAAGCATCCGGGGACGGAGGCGATGACGATGATTAACAGGATAGAAAAGATATACAGCGAGTACCTTCGTGAGACCTTTTATTATGTAACGCACAAAAGCGGACTGCGGATACTGTTCGTTCCGAAAAGACTTACATCATTTTACGCCCTTCTCGGTGTAGGCTACGGCTCTGTGGATTCTTCGTTCCGCTGCAATGGGGAAGAGAGCTTTATCAAGGTCCCCGACGGAATAGCGCACTATCTTGAGCACAAAATGTTCGAGAGCGCAGACGGCACGGATGCTTTTTCGGTATTTTCTGCGCTCGGTGCAAATGCTAACGCCTTTACGACAAACAATCTTACCGCATATTTGTTTTCCTGTACGGAAAACTTTGAAGAGAGTCTTGCTCTGCTTTTGAGATTTGTGCGTGAGCCTTACTTTACCGAAGAAAACGTAGAGAAGGAAAGAGGGATCATCTCCGAGGAGATCGAAATGTACGAGGATGATCCGTATTCCGCCCTTCATTGCGGTATGCTTGAGCTATTATACCACGAGCATCCGGTAAGAATAAACGTAGCCGGGACTGTCGGATCTGTGAGCAACATAACAGCAGAGCATCTTTACAGATGCTACAACGCCTTTTATGATCTTGAAAACATGGTGCTTGCCGTGTCGGGAGATACCGATATCGACAGGGTAATCGGTGTGTGTGACGAGGTCATTTGCGGGCAGGGGCATTTCGGTACAGAGAGAGCTCCGATAAACGAGCCTGCCGAGGTCAGAGCGCATAGAGGAAAAGAGTACAGACCTATATCAAAGCCCTTGTTCTGCATAGGCATCAAGGACATGCCTGAGCCCGACCCGAGGGAGAGGGCAAAGCGGACCATTGCCTTGTCTATAGTTGTGGATGCAATGTTCGGTCCGTCAAGTGACTTTTTCTCGGAGCTGTATTCCGACGGAAGAGTCAACAGCATGTCATGCGGGTATGACAGTATGCTCAATTACGCTTTTTCCTATATAATCGGAGAGGGAGAGGATCCCGAGGCTGTCTATTCCGCCTTCAGAGATACGGTCGGCAGGATGAAGAAAGAGGGGCTTGACAGAGCTGATTTTGACAGAATAAAAAAGGTGTCGGTCTCCAATTTTGTAAAAAACTTCGACAGCACAGAGAGTATTGCAACGGAGGGGCTTTATCTCATGCTTGACGGTATAAAGCCGCACGAATATGCGGATCTCCTGTTTGAGGTCGATTATGACTATGCCATCCGTGCAGCCGAGGTGGCGTTTGACGAGCCGAGGTGTGCAATGATGACTGTATTTCCGAAAAGAAAGGATGATGAAACATGACAGAAAACATGATATCTTTTCCCAATCTCGGCTTAGGACCGTGGTTCATTGATCCGGTTGCCATCGTTGCATTCGGAAAGGACATTATGTGGTACGGGGTAATTATTACCGCCGCCATAATATGCGGTGTAGGATATGTCATGAGCAGAGCAAAGAAGGAAAGACTGCTCGAGGATGACGTGCTTGACTATGCATTGATCGTTGTTACTACCGCTATTTTGTGTGCACGCCTCTATTACGTAGTATTCGATCCGGATCCGCATTACGAGTCCTTTCTTGATGTTATCGCAATATGGGAGGGCGGACTTGCTATTTACGGAGGTATCATCGGCGGTGCACTTGCGGTCTTCTTTGTATCAAAATGGAAGAACGTGTACTTTTCCCGCTTTGCCGACATGATCTGTCCCGCGGTCATGATCGGTCAGGCTATAGGCAGATGGGGCAACTTTACAAACGGTGAAGCATACGGCTCGGTCACGAAATTCGATTTTCTGTTCTGGAGCTTCGATATCTCGGGGACAGCGTCCTCATCTCCATTGCTTATGAATGTAAACGGTATCAACGCGCAGCCGACCTTCCTTTATGAGTCGGTATGGAATATAATAGGTTTTATACTGATCGTGACGGTTATAAACAGAAAAAGGATCTTTTCGGGTATGACGGCACTCTTCTATTTTACTTGGTACGGCTTTGGCAGAATGTTCATCGAGGGACTAAGGACAGACAGCCTGTATATTCCCGGCAGCAGCACCCTGCGTGTCTCTCAGCTTATCGGTGCTCTTACGTTTGTCTTCTCGCTTGCGGCTATCATAGTTCTTTCACTGAGAGCAAGAAAAGCCGAAAGAGTGTTTTCCGAGAGCGCTCCCGTCTATTACGGGAAACGCCTTGCCAAGCTCGAGGCAGACGGATTTTACTCCGATAAGGATGAAGCGGAGACAGCCGATACAGCCTCTGCAGAGAATTGTGCGGCTTGTGATCCTGAAGATGAAGATAAAGATAATAATCAAGTGACCGATGCAGTCGAGCATAAGGATAAACCGGAGGAAGAATAATGGCGGAGATAATCAGCGGCAAGGAATGCAGCGCACACGTCCGTGCGCAGATAACAGATGAGGTTCGCGAGTTTGAACGTGAACACGGATATGTACCCGGACTTACGGTGATCATCGTAGGAGAAAACCCGGCATCTCAGGTCTACGTCAGAAACAAGAAAAGGGCGTGTCTTGATGTCGGTATGAATTCGGAGGTCATTGAAATGCCGCAGACCACGGCAGAGAGCGAATTGCTCGAGTGTATTGAAAGGTTGAATAACGATGACTCGGTTCACGGCATCCTTGTTCAGCTTCCGCTTCCTTCTCATATAAACGAAGAAGCCGTAATAAACTCGATCGCACCCGAGAAGGATGTTGACGCTTTCCATCCGATAAATGTCGGCAAGGTCATGACCGGTAATTTCAGCTTTGTACCTTGCACGCCTGCGGGAGTGATGGAAATGCTGAAATTCAAGAATATCGATATAGCGGGGAAGCATTGTGTGATAATCGGAAGAAGCAACATAGTCGGAAAGCCCCAGGCAATGCTTATGCTCAAGGAAAACGCTACCGTGACCGTCTGCCACTCAAAGACGAAGGATCTGCCTTCGATCACAAAGCAGGCTGATATTCTTGTAGCGGCAGTCGGCAGAGCGAATTTTGTGAAAGAAGATATGGTCAAGGAGGGTGCCGTTGTTGTTGACGTAGGTATCAACCGTCTTCCCGACGGGAAACTTTGCGGCGACGTGGATTTTGAGGCGGTCGAGCCGATCGCTTCTTATATTACTCCGGTTCCCGGAGGCGTGGGGCCAATGACTATCACGATGCTTTTGAGAAATACTCTTACGGCAGCAAAGAACAGTGCAAAGTGAAAAATGTGAATTTTTATTCATAAAAAAAGAAAAAACTATTGACTTTCCGAGTTTTCAGTGGTAGAATTCAATATGTAAATGCATTTGAGCAGAAACAAGTAGATACGGGAAGAATCTTGAGAGAGCTGTCG
>JAZMZS010000254.1:0-9078 GCA_045586105.1 Eubacteriales bacterium
CCTACGCTAACATTCCTCAGATCATCCTCAAGGGCGCTGAGTGGTTCGCATCTATGGGAACCGAAAAGTCCAAGGGTACTAAGGTATTTGCTCTCGGCGGTAAGATCAACAACACGGGTCTCGTTGAGATCCCCATGGGTACTACTCTCCGCGAGGTCGTAGAGGAGATCGGCGGCGGTATACCCAACGGCAAGAAGTTCAAGGCTGCTCAGGCGGGTGGTCCTTCCGGCGGATGTATCCCCGCTTCTCTTATCGACACTCCCATCGACTACGATAACCTTATCGCTATCGGCTCGATGATGGGTTCGGGCGGACTTATCGTAATGGACGAGGACACCTGTATGGTCGACATTGCTAAGTTCTTCCTCGAGTTTACGGTTGACGAGTCCTGCGGTAAGTGTACTCCCTGCCGTGTAGGTACTATGAGACTTCTCGAGATGCTCAACAAGATCACCGACGGTAAGGCTACGCTCGAGGACCTTGACAAGATGGAGGAGCTCTGCAACTACATAAAGAGCGCTTCTCTCTGCGGTCTCGGTCAGACAGCACCCAACCCCGTTCTCGCTACTCTCAGATACTTCCGTGATGAGTACGTAGCACATATCGTAGATAAGAAGTGTCCTGCAGGCGTCTGCAAGAACCTCCTTACGTACAAGATAATCGCTGACAAGTGCTTCGGATGCGGAATGTGCGCAAAGGCATGCCCTGCTGACGCGATCTCCGTTACCGACTACACTGCTCCCGGAAAGAAGAAGCCCGCTCTCGCTATTGACGCTTCCAAGTGCGTTAAGTGCGGTGCTTGTATGGGAACTTGTAAGTTCAAGGCAATTATCAAGGAATAAGAAAGGAGTAATTTCGACATGGAAACAATGAACCTGAAAATAAACGGCAGAGAATATGCCGTTCCGAAGGGCTGTACCGTTCTCGAGGCTGCAAGATACGCAGGCGTAGAGATCCCCACCCTTTGCTACCTCAAAGAGATCAATGAGATCGGCGCGTGCCGTCTCTGCCTTGTTGAAGTTACGGGTGCTCGCGGAATGGTTGCCGCTTGCGTATACCCCGCTAACGAAGGCATGGAAATATTCACCAACACCGAGAAGGTAAGACAGGCAAGAAAGAACAACCTTGAGCTTGTACTCTCCGCTCACAACAAGAAGTGCCTCTCCTGCGTTCGTTCTACCAACTGCGAGCTTCAGAAGCTCTGCAACGAGTACGGCGTTGACGACTCGAAGTACGACACCGTAGCTGAGACTCCTTCTGCCGTTGATACCTCCTCCGTATCTATCGTTAGAGACAACTCCAAGTGTATCCTTTGCCGCCGCTGCGTTGCAGCCTGCCGCAAGCTCCAGGATATCGGCGTTATCGGCGCTAACAACCGCGGATACGACACGGAGATCGGATGCGCGTTCGAGTCTGATCTTGCTTCTACCTCTTGTATCAACTGCGGTCAGTGTATCGTTCACTGCCCCGTAGGCGCTCTCTCCGAGGTTGACGATACCGCGAAGGTCATGGCAGCCATCAACGATCCTACCAAGCACGTTGCTATATGCACCGCTCCTTCCGTAAGAGCAGGCCTCGGAGAGTGGTTCGGCTACGAGCCCGGCACCGACGTTGAGGGCAAGATGATCACCGCTCTCAAGAGACTCGGCTTTGACGGTGTATACGACATGAACCTCACCGCTGACCTCACCATCATGGAGGAAGCTTCCGAGCTTCTCGAGAGGATCAACAACGGCGGTAAGCTTCCCCTTATCACCTCTTGCTCTCCCGGATGGATCAAGTACTGCGAGCACTACTTCCCCGACATGGTAGACAACCTCTCTTCCTGCAAGTCTCCTCAGCAGATGTTCGGTGCTATGTACAAGACCTACTACGCAAAGAAGGTAGGCCTCGATCCTAAGGATATCGTATTCGTATCTGCTATTCCCTGTACCGCTAAGAAGTTCGAGATCGGACGCGACGGACAGAATGCAGCAGGCGTTCCCGACGTTGATATAGCTATCACCACCCGTGAGGTCGGAAAGCTCATCGACATGGCAGGCATTGATTTCAAGGCTCTTCCCGATGAAGCATTCGACAATCCCTTCGATATCGGATCGGGTGCAGGCGTTATCTTCGGTGCTACGGGCGGCGTTATGGAAGCAGCTCTCAGAACCGCAGCTGAGGTCATCCTCGGCAAGCCTCTCGAGACCGTTGACTTCCCCGAGGTCAGAGGAACCGACGGCATCAAGCGTGCTACCTACAAGCTCGGAGATCTCGAGCTCAAGGTTGCTGTTACAAGCGGCACCGCTAATGCTAAGAAGCTTCTCAAGGCTGTTGAAGCAGGCGAGGAAGAGGTACACTTTATCGAGGTCATGGCATGCCCCGGCGGTTGCGTAAACGGCGGCGGTCAGCCTATCCAGCCCGCAAAGGTACACAACACCATCGATCTTCGCGCTGTAAGAGCAAGCGTTCTTTACAACGACGATAAGAACGAGGACCTCCGTAAGTCTCACGAGAACTCTGCCGTTAAGAAGCTCTACGAGGAATACTTCGAGAAGCCCGGCAGCCACAAGGCTCACGAGATACTTCACACCACTTACGTTAAGCGCGGTCTTTAATTTAAAAGACTAAATAATAAAAACGACCCATCATCGGGTCGTTTTTATTATTTAATCAATCGTGCATCGATTATCAGGGACCGGAACGCAAACAAGTACCTCTCAATAAATAATGAACGACTAATTACGAAAATTATTTAGCGGCTGACGCTTTTTTTACCGTCAAAGCAAGCTTCTCGCAAAACTCGTCTATGACGACGCTGTTTTGGACGGGAATGCGAATATCGGTTTCTGCGTTGTCGGAAATGTGCAGTTCCTTCGTCCTAACGGTCAGCTTTTTGTCACTCAGATATACTTCCTTATCCTCCACGACTGCTTCAGGCTGATCGGTAAAGTATATCTCGTATGACAAACGTTGCAGGTCATCGGATACAATCGAGAAGCTTTCTGTGCATACGTGCAGACTATCTTTCTTATAAAACACCGTCGCTGCTTTGTAAGATGAGGAACGGTATTTTCCGTCCTTTGATCTTCTGACCAAGACACCGTCTCCTTCAAGATTGAAATCACCAAACAGCAAGGGAGACTCGGGTTGACGCGTCTTGCTTTTAGGTATCAGATCCTCGGTATATCTTACCAATTCGTCTGTTTTGTTCTTTATCTGCAGATCTATCTCCTCGGCGCTTGCTCTGCCTGCCGAAGGTATAAAGACCAACAGCCCACCGATGATCGCCAATACCAATGCAACGTAATACTGATACGGAATAAAGAATATCCACAGCATTTCTCCCATCAGGAATAACACACCTCCAAGGATCGCAATTCCAAGTCCGAGGTAATACAAGGTGTCACTGCCCTTCAGGTACTTCAGGTTCTTTTTATAATTCATGCCGCATCCTCCGTTTACTCAATTGGTTTCGTATATATAGTGTCAAAAGTCAGGCTAAGGTTTGGTGCTTTCTGCAAATTCGCTCATCATTATTTTACTATGCGCAACCTACAGAATCAAGCAACCGTTTGTTGAACATACTTAAACCGTTAGTTGACCGAATAACATAATTTATGATAATATCAAAAGCCCCGCAAATATGCGAGGCTTTTGATATTATTTGTATTTGTTCAATACTTCAACAAAAGATGGATTATTTAGTAACTGCGCTCTCCTGCCATGTTTTGCAGTCAAATGATAATCCAGTATCCATTCAAGGAAACTCCCTTTTCCTTCTGATCTAGAATCCGACCAAAAAGCTTGTCGCAACGGTTCATTTACCTTAATATTGTCCGATATAGCTTTTGTAGCGTATAACTGCATGTCCATAAGAGCAATTATTTTTTCATCATTTCCTCCCCTAAACGTGAATTCATTTCTTACCCTGCTCAAAAAAGCTTCTTCAAAAACTGCAAAAATTACGTCTTCTGTTTTATCGAACAGATCTATCATCAATTTTCCGTATTGCTCGGCTGTCTCTGCCTTATGATTCATATCTGTAGAGTTATCAAAAAATATGACACTTCCAAGCTTATCCCCCGCAAAAGCTGCCAGCTCGTACATATTCTTTTTTAAGTGAAAATAGTATTCTTCGGAATCCTTAGAAAACAATTGTTCTGTTCTCTGTTCTGAAGTCTGATACCATGACTCAAATTTTGATTCATAAATCCGAAGTGCATCCTCTGTTTTTCCTTCTGCATGAAGCAACTTAGCGAGCATATTCCAAGCACTATTACGTATTTTATCATCCGTGCATCCATCCAGTATCTTCATACATATACCTCGAAGCTCGTTCTTGCGTGCGATCAGAACCTTAGGTTCGTTATCCGCAGTACCCCCGACGATATTCCACATATAAGCTGACATTATACCGTAGTCATTAGGATAATCTTGATATGCTTTAATGATGATCTCACGCGCTTTTTTAGAGTCGATATTCTTTTGTTTCCTATAATCTTCGAGTACATCTTCGATATCTTTTTCTATTTTTCCTTTGTCGAACCCCATAAGCTCATCAAGAGTTACACCGAAATAGTATGCAAGAGGCTGCAGCATCGTAATATCAGGATAAGTCTCACCTCGTTCCCATTTACTTACAGCCGCGCACGTAACATTCATCGCTTCGGATAATTGTTCCTGAGTTATTCCTTTGCCAACTCTCAATCGTTTAATGTTCGATCCAATGTTCATTGTCATATTATCATCTCCTTAGTAAAAAGTAAGCGACGTCTGCTTCTAAATCCATTATAACACATATCTATTTATAGTAAAGGCACCGTAGGTTAATCCAAATTCAACCTACGGTTAAAAAAGTGTATTGTTTCTTTATAGAATATATCTACAATAATCAGAATATACATATAAAAAACGAATTGAGGTACTAATGAAAAGTAAGATATCGCTATGGCAATTCTTCGGCTTTGGGGTCACGGCGCTCGGCGGGACGTTACTGCACTATTTATACGAATGGACGGGAGAGAGCAGGATAGCGGCGCTCTTTTCTGGGGTGAACGAATCAACGTGGGAGCACATGAAGCTATTGTACTTTCCTCTTTTGATATTTAGTATTGCAGAATATTTTATTCTTGGGCGGGAGTACGAAAGCTATTGGTGCGTTAAACTGAAAGGTACCGTGCTTGGGCTTGTTTCAATTCCTGTGATATTCTATACACTCAACGGTGTTTTCGGCAAGACTCCCGACTGGCTGAATATATCGATATTCTTCGTTGCGGCGGCGTTGGTATTTGGGTTCGAGAATTATCTATTCAAAAAGAATATTAAATGCAAAGCACCGTCAAAGCTGTGTCTCGGCATTCTATTGGCTATCGGAGGACTGTTTATGCTATTCACCTTCAAGACACCCGAGATAGGGGTATTCAGAGATCCTTTGACGGGCGGGTATGGGATCTGATCGGATCAGCATAAGCTTTCACTACACAATCGGCTATGCAACGATAAAACGGCGGCTGCGATTTTTTAAGCGCAGCCGCCGTTATTCTATTACTTCTGATCTCCCATGGTAAGCACCATGACCGCCTTCTGTGCGTGGAGCCTGTTTTCCGCTTCCTCGAAGATCTCGTCTGCGTGAGCCTCGATAACCTCTGCGGTTATCTCCTCGCCTCTGTGAGCGGGCAGACAATGGAGGACCATGCAGCCCTCGTTTGCATGAGTGAGAAGCTCGGTATTGATCTGGAAGTTCTTGAACACTCTCTTTCTTTCCTCAATCTCAGCCTCCATTCCCATGCTCGACCAAACGTCTGTATAGAGAACGTCAGAGCCTGCGACCGCCTCCTCGATATTATCGGTGATAAGAAGATCTCCCGTCTCCTGCGCCCACTTGATAATATCCGCATCCGGCTCATAGCCCTTCGGGCAAGCAACAGCAACCTTCATTCCGACCTTGATACAGCCGACGATGAGCGAGTTTGCCATATTGTTTCCGTCGCCTACGAAGCAAAGCTTAAGTCCTGCGAGCTTACCCTTCTTCTCTCTAATAATAAGAAGATCAACAAACACCTAACAAAAATAAGCATAGTCGGTAAGACCGTTGATAACGGGGATAAAACCGTATTTTGCAAGGTCCTCGACCTCCTTCTGCTCGAAGGTCCTTATCATGATACCCGAAAGGTATCTTGAAAGAACGCGTGCGGTGTCCTCGACAGGCTCGCCGCGTCCGATCTGAAGGTCTCTGTTAGAGAGAAAAAGTGCGGAACCGCCAAGCTCATATATACCTACCTCGAAGGAAACACGGGTTCTCGTGCTCGACTTCTGGAAGATCATACCGAGGGTCTTGCCCTTGAGGTGGTGATGCTCGATGCCGTGCTTTCTCTCGTATTTGAGCTGATCGGCAAGGTTGAGTATTTCTACGATCTCCTCGGTAGTAAGATCGGAAAGCTTCAGTAAATGTTTCATTCTTCTATTACCTCTTTTATGATTTTGAGAGCGGCTTCAAGCTGCTCCTGCGGGATATTCAGTGCGGGAAGAAGTCTGATCTTCGTTTTTGCGGTGAGAACGAGCACGCCGCGCTCGATGCATTTGAGAACTATATCCTTCGCATTCTTCTCGGTCTCAACGCCAAGCATTAGGCCAAGACCGGTAACGCTCTTGACGCCCTTGACCTCCCTCAGATAGTCCTTTATGAAATCACTCTTTTCTCTGACGGATGCAAGGAGCTTTTCATCTATTCTCGACAGGATATTGAGAGCACCTGCGGCACACACGGGATTTCCGCCGAAGGTCGAGCCGTGCTGACCGTAGCCGAGCACGTCCTCCGTTTTTTCCGAGAACATACAAGCGCCGATAGGAAGTCCGCCTCCGAGCCCCTTTGCGGTAGTGACGATATCGGGATCGATACCGTAGGTCATATAAGCGTAAAGCTCGCCTGTTCTGCCGTTACCCGTCTGCACCTCGTCTATCACAAGAAGCAGATCGTTTTCGTGGCAGAGCTCTTCAAGCTCCTGCATGAAGTCCACGTGCATAGGAAGAACTCCGCCCTCTCCTTGAACGCATTCAAGCATTACTGCAGCACACTTATTCTCGCATATGAGAGCTTTGATGCTGTCGATATTGTTAGCCTCGCCGTAAAGGAAGCCCTCGGTCAAGGGGGTAAAGTCGGTATGGAACACGTCCTGTCCGGTTGCGGCAAGAGTAGTTACCGTTCTTCCGTGGAAGCTGTTTTTGAGAGTGATTATATTGTAGTATTCCTTGCCCTTTTTGTCCTGAGAATACTTTCTCGCAGCCTTGATCGCACATTCGTTTGCTTCAGCTCCCGAATTCGCAAAGAAGACGCGGGACATTCCGGTTCTTTCTCAGAGCATCTCTGCAAGTCTCGTACACGGCTCGGTGTAATACAGGTTAGATATGTGAGCAAGCTTCCCTGCCTGCTCGGTAACGGCGGCTACCCATTCGGGGTCGGATGCACCGAAGGTATTGACCGCTATTCCCGTGCCGAGGTCAATATACTCTTTGCCGTTTTCATCGTAGAGAAGCGAGCCCTTGCCCTCTTTTATACATACGGGAAAACGTGCGTAGGTATTAGCTACGTATTCTTTATCTGCAGAAAAAATGTCCATCATACAAACATCGTCCCCAATCCCTTGTCGCTGAGTATTTCTATCAGTATGGAATGCGGTATTCTACCGTCGAGGATAAATACCTTTTTAACTCCGTTTCTGATAGCCTCAACGCAGCATTCTACCTTGGGTATCATTCCGCCCGAGATAATTCCGTCTGCCATGAGAAGGGGTGCTTCCGAGACGTTGATCTTCTCGATAAGAGTGGAAGGATCGTCCTTGTCTCTGAGAATTCCCGCGATATCCGTCATTGATATCATACTCTCTGCCTTGAGCATTCCCGCGATCCTTGCGGCGGCGGTATCTGCGTTTATATTGTAGATATTGCCCTCATCGTCAACGCCCACGGTTGAAACGACGGGGATATAACCGCAATCGAGCATATCCGTGATGGGTTTGGTATTGATATCGGTGATCTCACCTACAAACCCGAGCTTGGGATCAAGCTGCTTTGCCTTGATAAGATAACCGTCCATGCCCGAAAGACCGATAGCGTTGCCTCCCTTCGCCTGAAGAAGCGAAACGAGAGATTTATTTACCTTACCTGCGAGCACCATCTCGACGATCTCCGCAGTTTCCTTGTCGGTAACGCGAAGCCCGTTCTCAAATCTGCTCTCCTTTCCGACACGCTTGAGCATATCCGATATCTCGGGACCGCCTCCGTGGACAAGCACGACCTTGATACCGATAAGCGAGAGAAGCACGATATCACCCATGACGGCGTCCTTGAGCTCCTCGTTTATCATTGCGTTTCCGCCGTATTTGATAACGACTATCTTATTATAGTATTTCTGTATATACGGAAGTGCCTGCGTCAGCACCTCTGCCCTTTGGGCGTTTGAGATAAATCCGTTTTCACTCATGTTCTGTAGTCTCCGTTTATCTTGACGTATTCGTAGGTAAGGTCACAGCCCCAAGCGGTCGCGCACGCGCCGCCCGAATTGAGATCAACACATATCTGTATCTCATCCTCGGTAAGCACTACCTTTGCTATCTCCTCCGAGAAGTCTATTCCGCGGCCGTCACGGCAAACATCGACCGAGCCCGCTTTACTCTTGAAGGAAACGTCGATCTTGTCGGTATCGACTGCAACTCCGCTGTAGCCGATAGCACAAAGCACGCGTCCCCAGTTAGCGTCCGAGCCGAACATAGCCGCCTTCACAAGCGACGAGCATATTACGCTCTTTGCTACCTTTGCGGTAGACTCGTAATCTACACCGCCCTTGACGATGCATTCAAGGAGCTTTGATGCTCCCTCACCGTCAGCCGCAATAGAACGGCAGAGGTAAGTCGTGGTTGCGCTGAGTGCCGCGCAGAACGTGTCAAACGCTTCTCCCTCTGCGTTTATCTCGGCATTTCCCGCTTCTCCGTTAGCAAGAACGGATACCATATCGTTCGTTGAAGTATCACCGTCAACGCTGATCATATTGAAGGAATGCTTTATATCCTCGCTGAGCGCTTTTTGAAGCATCACGGG
>JAZMZS010000255.1:0-4598 GCA_045586105.1 Eubacteriales bacterium
AGGGGTCGCGGGAGTAGGTCATGCCTCATACTTCGTGTCTCCCGACAAAACGCCGTATATGGTAGCTGATTCGTGGGATTACAGAAACGAAAACGGTATAGGCACGGCATCCCTGACACTTGGCACTATCGTGTGGACGAAGGACGGCTGGCCCGTTACCGCACTTGACCCCGACGTTCTCAGAGCGCTCGGAGAATAACAACACAGAGAGGATAAAGGTATGAGAAATATTACTAAGATCACTACAATACTTCTTGCTTCGGTATTGACGCTTTCGATGCTTGCCGCTTGCGGTGAGCCCGCTGATACTTCGGGGGACACTGCTGCAGAGTCGGTCAGCGAGGACACGAGCCGCCTTCTTGAGGTTCCCGAGATGAGCTTTGACGGATACGAGTTTTCATTCTTTACGGGAAGCCACGTTCCGACCTGTCCGTTTCTGTTTACTGTAGATAACGATGCGGACGAGATCGACCGCGCTATAGAAAAGAGAAACGCCGAGATCGAGGACAAGTACGGAATCACAATCACCGAGGTAAGAGAGATAGTCGAGGACGCTCACGGCAACGGTGCGGCGTTCAAGGCTATACAGAAGGCGTGGAACTCAAACGAAGCTATCTACGACGCGGCTGTCGGCTCTCCCTACGATTGCTGTGCGCTCTCGCAGGGCGGAATGCTCGCGGATATGCGTGATTACGGTTACGTCAATCTTGAAAAGGCGTGGTGGGATCAGCCCGCAAACGAGGCGTTCACCTTGTACGGAAGAACCTATATTACTACGGGTGATATCAATTATATCGACGATAACTTCACTTACGCTATAGCCTTCAATAAGGATATGATAGACGTCTTTGATCTTGAGGATCCTTATCAGCTCGTCAGAGACGGGAAGTGGACCTACGATAAGCTCTACGAGAATTCAAAGAAGGTGACGCGCCTTGACAATATCGACGGTTATTCGGAGGGAGATATATACGGCTTTCTCGGATATTGCGATACTACCTGGATGTCCTTTTCCTCTATCGGCGCGCATATAGCGAAGGTAAACGGTGAGGGCGAGCTTGAGCTTACCATGAATTCGGAGCGGAATTTCGATCTGATAAGAGAATGGACGGAGTTCGGTCAGTCGGATGCATTCGTAAACTGGCAGATAGAGACGGCGGCAAATAAGGCAGGCTGGAAAAAGATATTCTCAAGCAATCAGGCGCTGTATTTCGGTGCAACCGTAGACGGAATCTATAAGCTCAGAGATATCGACTTTGACTACGGCTATCTCCCTTGGCCGAAATACGACGAGTCGCAAGAAGACTATATATCCGGCATGGCTCCGAACCATATATCCCTCTTCTGCATTCCCGACGTCGGTGACGAGACCCACGTAGAGAGAAACTCAATTCTCATAGAAGCACTCAGCGAGGCATCTGACGTTATTATCGAGGGCTTCTACGTAAAGAACCTTGAAGGCAAGAGCGTACGCGACGAGGAGTCCTACGAAACGCTCAAGATCATATTCGACAAGAAGGCGTTCGACCTCGGCTATTACTACGGCGTAGGCGAGCTGAGACTTTCGATGCTCGGCAGATTCAGAGACGGACTTACCACGATGGCAAGCGTATATGCAGAGCGCGAGATACAAGCAAAATTCGAGATTGCCGACATCAACAAGGGCTATAAGAACAGCAAATAAAATCAGTAAATAAATCACAAAACAAAAGAACCGCTTACAGCAATTATGCTTGAGCGGTTCTTTTAAGTTACTTTATCTTTGAATTTGATATCCTTGTATACCATATTTGTATATGATCGTGATCGATTCCACATCCGGCCGACTCGACCGTACCATCTTTGTTTACCCGCGTACGAGGTGGATCGTAGTGTACTATCCATTTCAAACACATCGAAATGTAGTTGTCTTCATCGATATTGATACTGAGAGTTGGGTATGAAGTCGCAATTCCGTCTGAATTCTTCACTTGCCGGAAAATTGAATCTATGGCACTGTCAAATAGATTCTTATCGATCAGAGAAAGATGCTCGATGACCTCCTCGGACAAGCTTATGTTTGCTCTGCCATTCGATTTTGGGAGATTTAGATGCGCCATAGAATGCTCATCGAGGGTATACTCGAATTTGTTGACGTAATACTCCTGTCTTAATGCCTTCATGTCAACGGGAACAAGGGGAGGTGTCGTTTCAACCGATTCGTTATTGGTGAATGATTCAATATCTGTTGACGATTTGGTAGATTCGATATAATCGTGAGAGTCGATCGGAGATTTGCTTTGAGAATCATTGCATGAAGAAATAAGAAGCGCAACGGAAATCATTGCAAGTATCAGCAAAAGTCTTTTTGACATATTTTTATCTCCTTTTTGCGTTAGATTTAAATATAATCCTTAGACCAGCCGTAGTCCTTGTCGTTGGTGTCGACCGTCGTATCGGTCGCCGCTTCCGTTTCGGCTGAAGTCTGCGTGTCTGTGGTGTGTGCGCCGTCCCCTCCGCACGAGCAGAGAAGCGAAAGCGTGAGCGCGGCAAGCATTATCAGTATAGCTTTTTTCATCATTCGGGTAACTCTCTTTCAAAGAAGTATTTTTGCTTGTGCGTATATATACTTTGCACGATGCCTATCATCAGATAAAGCGAGAGAACGCTCGAGCCTCCGTAGCTGAGGAAGGGAAGCGTGATTCCGACAAGCGGCAGCATGGCGAGGTTCATTCCGACGTTTTCGATAAACTGCGAGATCAGGACAGCAGAAATACCGATGCATATATATCCCGAATAGGTCTTGCGGGCATTTTTCGCTATCCAGATAATTCGGACTATCAGCACGATAAAGGTGACAAATACCACCATACAGCCGACGAAACCGAATTTTTCTCCGATTATGGCAAATATAGAGTCACTGTTTGCCATGGGAACTGATTTGTAGCGGTAACCGCCGAACAGCCCCTTGCCGAAAACACCGCCTGCAGAAATAGCGGTCTTCGCCGCCAGAGCCTGAAAGCCGTAGACCTCGGGGTCAAGCTCGGGATTGAAGCCGCAGAGAATTCTCATCTGCTGATACTCTCCGAGCAGCGGCCATATGTATGGGGTCGCTATTACCGCTATAATTCCGATCGCGAGAAAGTACCACAGGCTGAGCCCTGCCGCAAATAGCATGGCGATTATCATTACCATATAAACGAGCGCCGTTCCGAGGTCGCCCTGCAGGAGGACGAGGAGGATTATCGGGCACGCGTGCGCCATGAGCCTGAGCAGAGTAAGAGGATGATTGATATTCTTCTTCTCGGTGGAAAGATGCTTTGCAAAGGTGATGGTCAAAAACAGCTTAACAAACTCGGATGGCTGAATGCTGAACGGCACGCCGGGGATGTTTATCCACGATTTTGAGCCGTATTCGCCCTCGGAGCCGAATATCAGGGTAGCCGCCAGAAAGAGAAGAGAAAATACGAACAGAGGGATGGTCAGCTTGTCGCATATGTCCTGATAGTCGAGCTGAGAAATAAAGAGCATTGCGACGATACCGAGTAAGGTCGCCCCTGCCTGAACTATATACATCGGAGCAATATACTCATCTCTTATGGAAAACAGCACGACGACGCTGATCGAGGATAGTATAAGAGTGCATATCAGTATCGTAAAGTCAATATGCCGCAGCCTTTTGAATATTGACGTTTCCTGGCTTAACATCTGCTGCCTCCTTTGCTTTAAATAAAGCCAAATCGGGCATTTGCGCCCGATTTGACATTTGATCGATTGAAGAAATTAATATGCCTTGCCCCAGAGCACCATCGTAGTTGCGGGTTTGCCGCAGCATACGCACTTATCGGAGATCTCTGCCTGCTCGAAGGGAATGCATCTCGAGCCTACGCCCGTGACTTCCTTTACCTTGTCCTCGCACTCCTCGTCGCCGCACCACATAGCACGAATAAATCCGCAGCCCTTTTCTTCAAGGGTAGCGGTGATCTCGTCGAGGGTCTTGCAGTCGTAGGTCTTGTTAGCTCTGTTTTCAAGAGCCTTCCGGTACATTGCGTCTCTGACCTCGGTGAGCTTCCTTTCGATAGAAGTCTCAAGCCCGTCGAGAGAGACGAATTCCTTGGAGCGGTCAACACGGGAAACGAGAACGCACTGGTTCGACTCGATGTCGCGCGGACCTATCTCGAGACGTACGGGAACACCCTTCATCTCGTATTCGCTGTACTTCCAGCCTGCGGAATTGTCAGAGTCATCAAGCTTTACTCTGTAGCCTGCAGCAGTCAGCTTGTCGCGAAGCTCAGCCGCCTTTTCAAGCACGCCCTCCTTGTGCTGGGCAACGGGAATGATAACTACCTGAATGGGAGCAACATCGGGAGGAAGAACGAGACCGTTGTTGTCTCCGTGAGTCATGATTATAGCACCGATAAGACGCGTGGTAACACCCCGGGACGTCTGGTGAGGGAACACCTTCTTGTTTTCCTTGTCTGTGTATTCGATATCGAACGCACGTGCAAATCCGTCGCCGAAGTAGTGCGAGGTTCCTGCCTGAAGCGCCTGTCCGTCATGCATGAGCGCCTCGATAGCATAGGTGGATACCGCACCTGCGAACTTGTCGCTCTCGGTCT
>JAZMZS010000256.1:0-14064 GCA_045586105.1 Eubacteriales bacterium
GGTGAGATCCTCCTCTACCGTGGTATAGCGCACGATAGGGCCTGCGATAAGCTGAGGGAAGAGGGCAACGTAGGTTGCAAGACGTATAAAGCTTTTCTGTACCTTTGCATCCGATCTGTACACGTCAATGGTGTAGCTTAGAGTCTGGAAGGTGTAGAAGCTGATGCCTATCGGCAGAGCGAGCCTCAGCAGCGGAATGTCAAGTCCGAAGAACGTGTTGGCGTTCGAGATAAAGAAGTCGGAATACTTGAAGAATCCGAGCACGGCAATGCTCGTGATCACGCTTGACCACAGAAAAACGCGTGAAAGAGCTTTTCCGCGGAATTTGTCTATGAGAAGACCGTGGATGTAGCTCGATACCGTCGTGGCTACCATGAGCAGGATGTATTTCGGCTCACCGTAGAAGTAGAAGAAAAAACTTGAGAGGAAGAGAACAAAGTTCTTAGCCTCGAAATAAACGGGCTCACCGTTTTTCTTTTTGAAAATACGGAGCTTGAACGGAACGGCAAAGTACAGTATCAGTACAGCCGCCAGAAAGTAGTACAAAAAGCTGATACTTGAAAAAAGCATATGATCTCCTTCAAACGGGCATTTTTTCATTAAAACGGGTCGGGTAAAGGACCCGACCCGAGTATTAAATGTCTGTTATGATTACTTAGCGCTTACGGTATCCATGAAGGTCTTGATAAAGCCGTCCTTCTGCTCAGCGGTGAAGCCGTTGGGGAACTCGTCGTTCTTTACTACCATCATCGAGAAGAATACGGTGTCGCCGTAGTTCTCGCATACGATGGTGTTTGCAGCGGTGCAGATGTTCCATCTGAGGTCAGCCTTCTCGGTGAGAGCCTTCTTGAAAGCCTCAACGTCAGTGCCCTCGTTAAGTCTGAAGATGTAACCGATGTAAGCCTGTCCCATCATTGCGGGCTGGTACTGCTGTGCCTCCTTGATGCCTGCGGGAACCTCGGTGAGACCCATGAGGAAGCTGAGGTCCTCTACCTTTACGTTTGCAAGTGCGCTTGCGAGGAAGTCCTCGTAGGAGATCTTTTCTGCATCGGGTACGTCCTTCATCATATCGTCAAAGGAGGTGCGCAGATCAGCGTACTCTGCATACTTCTCAACGAGCGCAGCTGCGATCTTCTCGAGAGCAACGGTGGACTTGGGAGCCTCGGTGGTCTCGGGAGCAGCGGTGGTCTCGGGTGCCTTTTCGGTGGTCTCGGGGGTCTTGCCGGTGGTCTCGGGTGCATCGATATCCTTGGATCCGGAGCAGGATGCGAGGGATACGAGCATAAGTGCGGATAAGATAAGTGCAACTATCTTCTTCATTTTGGTTTTCTCTCTTTCGTTTTTTGAATTTCGTTTTTTTATTTTTCAGGTCGCCGTTTCGCGCCTTCTGTACATAATACAGGCGGAACGCCAAAAGGTGACAAGATTTTTTTAAAAAAATTACTGTTTACAATTTGTTAATAAACTATCTTTTTTATCTTCCAGCTTCCGTTGCCGTCCTTCTCGATAAGAAGCGACAGAGGCTCGTCGATGCTGTCTATGAGCTTCTGCCTCTCGGCTTCATCCGAAAACAGAGCGTTTGCTTCTACGCTGTCCGACAGCTGTATGCTCTCGGAGGAGAGCTTGTCTTTTTCTGTCAGGGATATCCGTACGTCAAGAGCGTATGTCCCCTCGGGGGCATCCCCGGCTATGGATGCGTAAATGACGCTTCCTTTTATTATCGCCCACTCGCCCGTGCATTTCTGTGCTTCTGCGCTCAGAAGATCGAAGCTGTCCTGTGAGCTTGTGGTGTAAGAGGTGTTCTGTGCCTCGGCTGTGTCGGCGTTTTCATTTGCCTTCTGAACTATGCCGCTGTCCGCGGGCGGCTCGGGACTTCTTATTATGATCCCTGCAATGCCGATGACCATCAGCAGGGCGCAGGCGGCACCTGCCAGCCGCACGCCGTATCCCATGCGGAGGAAAAAGGGCTCCCTTCTTTCCTCTTGCCGATGCTGTCTTATAGCAAGCATCGTTTTTTCCACGATGCCGTCTCCTGCCCTCAGAGAGCCGAGCGTGGCTTTCAGTTCACTTTTTTTCATTATTATCGTATCACCCTTCCGTGCGAGGATCATTCGAGCTCGAGCTTCAGCTTCTGCCGTGCTCTCGACAGCCTTTTTTTCACGGTATCCTCGGATTCCGACGTGATGGAGGCTATCTGCTTTATCGACATTTCCTCATAGTAGTATAAAATGACCGCTTCCTTCATTTTGTCGGGAAGTCTCAGGACGCATTTGAATATCTCATCTCTGGTTTCGTGATCGAGCCCCGTATCCTCTTCGTAAGCAAGCTGGTTTTCGAGCACGTCATCGAATGACCCGACGTTCTTTCTCCAGGGGGCTGTAAAGTGGGAGTTACAGGCGTTTACGGTCACTCTGAGTATATACGCCTTTCTGTGCTCCTCGCTTTCAAAGTCCTTCTGAGCCTCAAACATCTTGATGAAAACCTCTTGAAAGATGTCATCCGCATCGTGAGTGGAGCGGGTCTTGGTGAGAGCTATCCTCATCACCGTGTCCGAGTAATGCGCCACGACCTCCTCGGTCATATCGCAGGGCAGACCGCTGTCGGAAAATCTGTATATTCCGTTCTCGAGATAATAAGCCATGTCGGTCATGTCCTTTCGTTACTAATACGGCAAAAGCCGAAAAAGGTGACAATATTTTTAATAAAATTTTAAAAAAATCACAAACGAGCGCCGGCTATAGCTGAGGAGAGCAGAACTAATACCGCCGTCACATACGGCTTTTCGGCATAAGTTCGACTTTTCTCGGCTATCTCACCCTTCCGTCTCTTCGTCCTTTTTCTCCATCTTGATCTCCCAATGTATGAGCACGGCGAGAATAGCGCGTATTGCGATAACTATAGCGAGAATGAGCAGCTCCTTGAGATCTCTGACTATTACCGTGTTGATGATCTCGGCGCCCATTTTGAACTCGAGTGCAAGCGCAAGCGATTTTCCGAGATCAATGACGATGTTCGGTCTTTGCTTTGCGCGGAGCTTAGAGAAGACGAGTAACCCCGCCCTCACCGAGCCTATTATTATGATCAGGATACCCACCAGCTCAAGAGTGTAGATGGTAAATTGCGCAACACAGCGCAAAAGCACGGAGTACGTTGCGATAAAAGCTTCAAAACCTTCCATGATCGTAAACCTCGACTTTTCTTTTGAGCGCATCTTTTTACAGGAAAAAGTGTGCGCTTTTTTATATTATTGCATACAGAGGGCGCTTTGTCAATTGAAAAATGCCTCCAAACGACCCGTGAGCTGTTAATTCTATAAATAAAGTATGAACTTTTTACGTCAAAACTATTGTATTTTTTTGTATGATTGTGTAAAATAAAAGAGCAACCTGCGGTTCAGCCGAAGAGAGCTGCCGCAGAGAATACGAACAACCACATAATGGAGGAAAACAAAAAATGAAAAAGCTTCTGGCATTTTTCCTTGCAGCACTTATGGTGCTCAGCATTACCGGATGCGGCGCATCCAATGCAAAGGCTGACTTCAAGGTCGGCGCTATCTACATCAACTCGAAGAACGACACGGCAGGCTACACCTACGCACACCACAACGGTATCGTTACCGCTATGAAGGAGCTTGGACTCGACACCGACAAGCAGCTCTTCATCGTTGACGAAGTACCTGAGGACAAGGAAAAGGTCCTCGCAGCTGTTGATACTCTCGTAGGCAACGGCGTAGATATCATCTTCGGCATTTCGTTTGGCTACATCGACGCAATGGAAGAGGCGGCAAAGGAATATCCCGACGTTATCTTCTCTCATGCTACCGGCTTCAAGTCTAACGACACTAACTTCAACAACTACTTCGGCCGCGCTTACCAGGCAAGATACCTTGCAGGCATTGCTGCAGGTCTCAAGAGCCTTCAGACGGGCAACAACAACGTAGGCTACGTTGCAGCTTACGGCACCGAGTACGCAGAGACCGCTTCCGGTATCAACGGATTTGCACTCGGCGTTCAGGCGGTCAACCCCGACGCACAGATCATCGTCAAGAAGCTCGGCAACTGGGCAGACGAGGTAAACGAGAGCGCATTCGCAAAGGAGCTCATCGAGTCCTACAAGTGCGGTATCATTTCTCAGCACTGTGACTCTGCACAGCCTCAGATCGCAGCTCAGAACGCAAACGTATTCGGATGCGGATACAACTCCGACATGACCCCCGACGCTCCCAAGGCACATCTTACCGCTGCTATCTGGCACTGGAACGTTTACTACAAGACCGCTATGCAGGCAGCTATGGACTGCGGCACGGCTGACAAGTTCGTATCTAAGATGGGCTCGGGCGCATACTACGGCGGACTCAAGGAGAACTTCGTAGACGTATCTCCTCTTTCCGAGAACTGCGCACCTAACACCGACAAGGCTATCGCGGCTGTACGCGAGCTTATGGTCAATGGTGAGTGGGATGTATTCTCAGGCGTTAAGCTTACCGTAAAGGCTGACGGAACCGTTACCAAGGCTGATGCTGCACTCGAGGATAATACCGGAAAGGTTATCGTCGAGGCAGGCGGAAAGTCTGTTGAGGACAGCGTTATCACCGGCACCATGAACTACTACGTCAAGGGTGTTAAGGAAGGCTAAAATATATTTATGATCGGCAAGGGCAAGGCGGTATAGACCGCCTTGCCTGAACCTGTCAAAAATGCAAGACAGCAAACAAAGACGAAGTTGCTTGTTGTCTTGCATTTTTGAAATGAAAGGGAAAAAAGGAGGGAGTCTCATGGCATCGGAATACGCTATAGAGATGAGAGGAATAACCAAGACCTTCGGCAGCGTTGTTGCAAACAATAACGTGGAGCTCGACGTCCGTCAGGGTGAGATACTTGCGCTTCTCGGAGAGAACGGCTCGGGAAAGACGACCTTGATGAATATGCTGTCGGGTATATACAAGCCGGACAGCGGCGTCATTCGTATTGATGGCAGGGAGGTTTCGATAGATTCTCCTGAGGATGCAAAAAAGCTCGGCATAGGAATGGTGCATCAGCATTTCAAGCTCGTTGACGTTTTCAGCGCTGCAGATAATATCTGGATGGGCAGAGACAAGGCGGGAGTAGTGCTCAAGCGCAAGAGATATGACGAGATAGAAGAGATATCCCGCAGATTCGGCTTTGACATCGACCCCCGCAAGAAGGTGTTCAATATGTCCGTCTCCGAGAAGCAGACCCTTGAGATAATCAAGGTGCTCTACTACGGAGCAAAGATCATAATTCTCGACGAGCCGACGGCTGTGCTTACCGTTCAGGAGATAGAAAAGCTTTTCTCGGTGCTCCGCCGTATGAAGGAAGAGGGGCACGCGATAATCATAATCACGCATAAGCTAAACGAGGTAATGGATATCTCCGACCGCGTTGCAATTCTGCGTAAGGGCGAGTACATTACTACGGTAAATACCCCCGAGACGAGTGAGCAGGAGCTGACCGAGTGGATGGTCGGCAGAAAGATAGACCTCAACATAGACCGACCGAAGGTCGAGACTACGAGACCCCTTCTTGAGGTTCGCGGGCTTGAGGTAAAGAACGACGAGGGAGCCGTTGCAATAGACGGAGTCAGCTTCTATATCAGAGGCGGAGAGATACTCGGCGTTGCGGGCATCGCGGGCTGCGGACAAAAGGAGCTGTGCGAGGCTATCGCGGGTCTGCGTCCGATCACCGCAGGCAAGATGATACACAAGGGAGACAACATAGTAGGACTATCTCCCAAGCAGATACTCGAGAAGGGAATATCAATGTCCTTTATTCCCGAGGACAGACTCGGTATGGGACTTGCTCCGTCGATGTCCATCACGGATAATATGCTGCTCAAGAGCTACAGAGAGGGCAAGGGCCCCTTCGTTGACAGAGCGCGCGGCAGACGCGCTGCCGAAGAGGTCATAGAGAATCTTGCCGTCGTTACCCCCTCAACCGAGACCCCCGTCAGACGTCTGTCGGGAGGAAACGTTCAGAAGGTACTGCTCGGCAGAGAGATCAAGGCAGGTCCTAACGTAATAGTTACCGCCTATCCCGTAAGAGGACTTGATATCAACTCATCCTACGCGATATATAACATACTCAACAAGCAAAAGCAGGACGGCGTCGGAATACTTTTCGTCGGAGAGGACCTTGACGTTATGATGGCGCTTTGTGACAAGATCGCCGTGCTTTGCCACGGAAAGCTCATGGGCGTCGTGCACGCGCACAAGACGACCAAGGAGGAGCTTGGTCTTATGATGACGGGAGCGCTCGACCTGAGTGAAAAGTACGAGGACAAGCCCGCGGGGATCGCGCGTGACACGCTTTTTGCATCAGAAGAAGAAAGCAACGGGGAGGTATAAGGTATGGGACTTCATATAGTTAAACGAGATACCTGCCCCCTCGTCAGAAGGATAATGCTCTACGTAGCGGCGGTGCTCATCGCGCTTTTGACGGGCGCCGTGGTGCTTCTTTCTATCGGAGTAAATCCGATAGAATATTACTACCGTATGTTCACGATGGGCATGGTAGGAAACAAGATAGCGTATAAGACCTTTATCAATTACCTCAAGGAATTCGTTCCTCTCGTGCTCACCTCGGTGGCACTCTCGCTCGCATTCAAGATGCGCTTCTGGAATATAGGCGGAGAGGGGCAGTTCATTATGGGTGCTATATCCTCGGGATTCGTAGCGCTCAAATTCGGACCGTCGCTTCCGATGCCTCTTACGCTCGTGCTCATGTGCGTGGCGGCAATGGCGGCAGCAGGTCTGTACGGACTTGTAGCGGCTCTTTTGAAGGTAAAGTTCGGCACCAACGAAACGCTCATGACCCTGATGATGAACTATATAGCGCTATACGTGCTGTACTTCATCGGAGAAACGAAGGCGGATTGGAATCTCTTCCTCAGCGAGGAGTCGGTGCGCCCCGTGTTCAAGAGCTTTTCTGACGTTGCGTCCTTCCCCTCGATCCCGATGGGAAAATTCTCACTCAATATCGCGGTCATCCTTTCCTTCGTTATAGGTGCGGTGATCTATATCTATCTTAAGCGCACGAAGCATGGATACGAGATCAGCGTCGTAGGCGACAGCATGGGAACCGCGAAGTACGCGGGCATGAAGGTAAACGCCATCATTCTCCGCACGGTATTTCTCTCGGCAGCCCTCATAGGTCTCGCAGCCGCCTTCAAGGTAGGTACGGCAGGAGTGCTTTCCACCTCTATCACGGGTGACGTGGGCTGGACGGGAATAATCGTCGCGTGGCTCGCACAGCTCTCGACCCCGATAATATTTGCGGTGTCGGCGCTTATATGCGTGCTTCAGCACGGCTCCACTATCGCCGCGAGCGTATTCCCGCAGGTCGATTCGAGCTTTGCAAATATGCTTCAGGGAGCAATACTGTTCCTTGTGCTTGCGGCGGACTTCTTTATCCGCTTCAAGGTTTCCGTAGTAAAGAAGGGAGGGACAAAAAATGGATAAGATAGGCGTAATTACATCCTTTATTCATAACATAATAGTGTTCAACATCCCCCTGCTTTACGGAACGGTCGGCGAAATAATGGTTGAAAAGTCGGGAAGCCTCAACCTCGGCGTTGAGGGAACGATGGCAGTCGGTGCGATATTCGGATATATATTCGGCTGCTACGCGAACAGCCTCGGCGTAGGTATAATTACCGCGTTTTTGATGGGTGCGCTCTGCGGACTTCTCTTTGCGGCGCTCACCGTGTCCTTGCAGGCAAACCAGAACATCACCGGACTTACCCTTACCACCTTCGGTCTTGGCGTTTACTTCTTTGTCGGAAACGGCATCAAGGCGTCGGGATGGCCCGTGATGAGCGAGGGACTGAAGGCAGGCTTCGCTGATATTCACGTTCCGTTTCTCTCGGATATTCCGGTAATCGGAAAGGGTCTGTTTACTCACAATATCATGGTATATCTCGGCATCGTGATAGCGATCGCCATGTGGTGGTATCTGCGCCACACAACGCAGGGACTCAGGCTCCGCTCGGTAGGAGAGAATCCTGCCGCTGCAGACTCCGTCGGCGTCAACGTCAAGCTGACTAAGTACATCCATATCTGCCTTGGATGCGGTATAATGGGAATCGGCGGCTTTTACATGGGACTTAATATGTCCGGCTCCTTCAACTCGAGCTGCTGGATAAACGGCTACGGCTGGATCGCGGTCGCGCTCGTAATATTCGCAAACTGGAATCCTGCTCTTGCTATTCTCGGAACCTTCGTGTTTGGATTTTTCAACACGCTTCGCGTTTCGGGCACCAGCCTTGCGAGCGCTTTCCCGAGCGTGCTCGGATGGCTTGCGGATATTCCGACTCAGTTATATCAGGCGCTTCCGTTTATTATCACGGCAATAGTGCTTGTGGTAACTTCTATAAGAAACAAACGAGGTTCGAGCGGACTTCCCGCCGCGCTCGGTGTCAACTACTTCAGAGAAGAAAGATAAACGCCGCAAAAAAGCAATAAAAAAGATCGGAAACGAAACCGTTTCCGATCTTTTTTTGTGCATTAAGCTTCGGTGTTATACTCCGCTACGTATGGAAGATTTCTGAAATGCTCGTCGCAGTCAAGACCGTATCCGATGACATAGAGATCGGGAATGGTAAACAGAGACATATCCGTCTCAAACTCTACCTTTCTTCTGCTCGGCTTGTCAAGCAGAGTAACGACCTTCAGCGACAGAGGCTCTCTTGCGAGCAGAAGCTCGACTACGTCCTTGAGCGTTCTTCCCGTGTCTACGATATCCTCTACGATGATGACGTGATACTTGCTGATATCGTGCTCGAGGTCCATCGTGATCTTGACGACACCCGTGGAGTTCGTTCCCTCGTAGCTTTTTGCTATCATGAAGCCGATCTCGCAGGGCACCGTTATCTCACGGCAGAGATCCGCTAAAAAGACGAACGCTCCCTTGAGAATGCTTACGAGCAGAATGGGTCTTCCGTCGTAGGAGTCGGATATCTTTCTTCCTGCCTCTTTTATTGCAGCTTTGATCTCTTCCTCGGTGATTATTACGCGCTTTATCTTGCCGTTGTATTCCTGTAAGCTGTTAAAATTATCCACGTTTTGCGTTTCCTTTCAGTGTACGAGTATGTTATTTGGTGCCGAACAGTCTGTCTCCCGCATCGCCGAGACCGGGAAGAATATAGCCGTGGTCGTTCAGCTCCCGGTCGAGAGTGGAAACGTAAATGTTAACGTCGGGGTGGGCCTCGGCTACCTTGGATACACCCTCGGGTGCGCCGATGATAGCCATGAATTTGATGTGCTTACAGCCCTTTTCCTTGAGAAGCTGGATAGCGTCGCAGGCAGAGCCTCCCGTTGCGAGCATGGGGTCTACTATGACCACGAGCTTTTCCTCAATGCCTTGGGGAAGCTTGCAGTAATAGGTCTCGGGCTTGAGCGTCTCCTCGTTTCTGTACATACCGATATGTCCAACTCTTGCGGAGGGGAAGAGCACGTGCACGCCGTTTACCATTCCAAGCCCCGCGCGAAGTATCGGAACGATAACGATAGCGTTATCCTTTACCACTCTCTGAGTGCAGGTCTCGAGCGGAGTCTTTACCTCGATCTCGGTGGTGGGAACGCCGTCCTTGAGACTTTCATATGTCATCAGCGTCGTGATCTCCTCTACGAGCTCGCGGAATTCCTTCATGCTCGTTCTCTCGTCACGAAGGATAGCAATCTTGTGACGTATCAAAGGGTGATCGAAAACGATTACGTTGTCATAATTTTTCATGCTTGACGGCTCCTTAGTTTTTCTTGAATTTGTTGAGAAGAATATTTACGATGATGCCGAGAACGAGCGCGCACGCGATGGACGTGAGCACGACCTTGCCGATCGCCATAGCCATACCGCCGATGCCCGTTATAAGGATTACCGAAACTGTAAAGAGGTTTGCGTTGTCCTCAAGATCGACCTTCTGTATCATCTTAAGACCGGATACCGCAATAAAGCCGTAGAGCGTGATGCATACGCCGCCCATTACGCATCCGGGAATAGAATCAAGGAAAGCAACGAAGGGGGATACGAAGGAGATCAGAATAGCCATGACCGCCGTCGTCGTGATGGTGGCTACGGATGCGTTTCTCGTAATTGCAACGCATCCTACCGACTCGCCGTAGGTGGTGTTCGGGCATCCGCCGAAGAACGCACCCGCAAACGAGCCTACGCCGTCTCCGAGAAGGGTACGGTGAAGACCGGGATCCTCGAGCAGATCCTTGTCGATAATGCTCGAGAGGTTTTTGTGGTCTGCGATGTGCTCGGCAAAAACGACGAACGCTACGGGAACGTAAGCGACAGCGACCGTTGCAAGATAGCTGAGATCAAAGTCTCCCGTGCCGCGGAAGGCTTCGATAAAGGTGAACTTGGGAACGGAAATAAACGTGCTGAGAGTAACTCCGCCGTCAACGAGTGCGGTAAACGGAGCAAAGTCAATGACCTTCATAGCGTCTATCCCCGTAGCGTAGCCGATCGCGGTAAATACGAGTGCAAGCGCGTAGCCCGAGAGCACGCCTATGATAAAGGGAATGAGCTTGACCATCTTTTTGCCGTAGGTCGAGCAGAGAACTACGACGATGAGAGTGACTATTGCACAGATAAAGGACATCCATATGCTGCCCGACATAATGAAGTTTCCGTTAGCATCCTGCGGACCGTATGAGAATACGTCCTTGACTGCGGCGGAAGCAAGAGAAAGACCGATGAGTGCTACAGTGGGTCCTATAACTGCCGCAGGCATGAGCTTGTTGATCCAGCCTACGCCCACGAACTTGACCACGATCGCGATCACCACGTACGCAAGAGCTGCAAACGCAGCACCGATGAGCAGTCCGAGATAACCGAGCTGCATCGAGACCGCACCTGCGAAGGCTGCGTTCATCGAACCGATAAAGGCAAAGGACGAGCCGAGGAACACGGGACTGCGGAATTTAGTGAAAAGCTGGTAAACGATCGTACCGACACCCGCACCGAACAGAGCCGCGGAGGCTGCCATTCCGTTTCCTACTATGGCGGGAACCGCGATCGTAGCGGCGATTATCGCCAAGAGCTGCTGAAAGGCAAACACGACGAGATTGCCGAATTTCGGCTTGTCATGAATGTCATAAACGAGATTATTTGCCATTTCTATCCTCCCGATACGGAAAACTATAATTTGTTATTCGCGATTTCCGCTATCTATTGCATTATATCATCTATGTCGAAAAAAGTCAATTTGTTTACGCCATTCTTTCAAGCATTTCCGGCGTGACCTCGTATCTGCACGCCTTCCCCTCCGAATAGAGCGCAAACTCGTCCGCCATGTACTCAGCCATGCGTACGACCTCCCCTCCGAGGCTTCCCGCGATATGAGGCGTAAGAAAGCAGTTCGGCAGAGAATAAAACGGATGTCCCGCAGGTGAAGGCTCGGGATAGGTAACGTCAAGCACCGCACAGAGATCGGGGCGCTCGGTAAGTGCCTTGACCAGCCCCTCCTCGTCTACCTGGGCGCCTCGTCCCGTGTTTATAAAGGTCGCGTATTTTGGCATGGAAGCAAAATGCCCGTAGCGGATGATCGACCTCGTTTTTTCGTTGTTTGCGAGGTGGTTTGAGACTACCGCGCAGGAGGAAAATATGCCTTCAAGCGTGCAGAGCGTGACGCCGAGCGCCGCCGCCCTCTCCTCGGACAGGAAGGGATCGAACGCGTAGACTTCAAGCTCGTAACTCTTCAGCATCTCGGCAACGCGCGAGCCTATCATTCCGCAGCCGAGCAGACCTATCCTCTTTCGGTAGTTGCCGAAATGCCCGCCGCGCCGTTCAGCCGCCGCGCATCTGTCCTCGTGCGAGAGCAGGCGCGTCTGACAGTAAAAATCCTTGCCTGCTAAAATTATCTGCGCGACCGCGTATTCGGCTACGGGGATCGCGTTTGCCGCCCACGCGCTGAACACCCTGACACCGCACCCGAGAAACGGACGGGCAAAGCCCTGTACCGTTCCCGCCGCGTAGAAAACGCACCTCAGCGAGGGAAGATGCTTCTTTATCTCTTCTTCGGTAAAAGCGGGCATCCCCCACGTCGAGAATATTATCTCGGTATCGGCAAAACGCCCCTCCGATGAGATAACGTCCGCTTTTGAATATATTTTGCCGTCGTTTTCGGTAAGTATGCGTATCCGCTCGGTGACCGAGGCGGCGAATACCTCGGTGCATTTCTTTTTATCGTTACAGAGAAATATGCTTTTCATTACAGTCCCTCAACTATTCTTGCGAGTGCCTCAGCCTCTCTTTTGAGCGAGTCTGTTTTGCCGTCGGGCATGAATTCAAGAAGCAGCGTGCGCGGACGTGAAAATGCGCTCAAATACTCCTTCCATTCATCCGACGCCTCCGCGAGCGGAAGCTTGTCCTTGCCTCTCCAGTTGAATACGTGGATGTGCTCGCAGTAAGGCGAGACCGCACGCGCTACGGCTAAGCTGCCCTCGTAACCGAGCCATTGAAAGGGCTGCCAGTAGGTACGAAACGCCCCCGAGCCTACCTCTTCCATCAGATATACCGTGTCCTCGGGACGCTCGGTAAAGGTACCGCCGTGGCATTCGGTACAGAGCACGACACCCTGCCGCTCGGCAATGCGCGCCGCCCTCTTGCATTCATCTGTGAATGCCGTCCGCTCCTCTGCCGTCATAGAAGCACCGCTCTTATCTCCGCACCATACCCGAAGCACGTCCGTGCCGAGTATCTTTGCGGCGGCAATATATCCTTCAAGCTCGGACAGAGGCGTTACTCCGAGACGAAAGTACGTCCCGTACGAAGAGCAGTACAGCCCGTGCTCCTTTTGAAGCGCCGCTATAGCCTCGAGCTTTTCCCGTTCTCCCGCAGGCGCGTGAATATCACTGCCCCATTCTATGCATTCAAGCCCCGCCTCTACCGCGGCTTTTATTATCTCCTCGGGCGTGCTTTTTCGGAATGATACCGATACCAGCCCCAAAACGTATCCGTTCATATTCGTACCTCTCGCATTAGTCTCCTTGCGTTTGCTCATACGGCTATATTTTATCACGCATATAGCCAAAATGCAACACACTTCGCGCTCTTCTGTCAAGATCCCGTCAAAAGAAAAAAGAGCACCTTTGGCGCACCTGCGATTTTTTCAACCGTGAGTTGAGTAAGGTCGTTTAGGCGGTTATTGAACAAATAGACATTCTGTGGTATAATTTCATCACAAGATAGGCGCCGTCTTGATTATTTGGAGGTGTACAACATGAATATTGGAAATAAAATTAAAGAATTACGAAAGCAAAGAGGGATTACACAGGAACAACTTGCTAACAGCATAGGAATTTCTTTTCAAGCCGTAAGCAAATGGGAAAATGGTATTGGTTTGCCCGATATTACACTCGCTCCCAAATTGGCGAGCTATTTTGGTGTTTCAATGGATGAATTGTTTGAATTTAATCTGAAAGAAATTGAGTCTGTCATCGACTCCATTGTAAATGAGGCATACAAATTCAGAGAGTCAGATCCACCGAAAAGCAGAGGTATTCTTGAAGAAGGTCTGAAAAAATATCCCGATAACGAGGTTTTGCTCAACAATCTTTTGTATGTATTGAATTACACAAAAGATCCGGATGAGACAATTTCAATAGCAAGTTCCTTGATTGAGAAAACAAATCAAGCTGATATTAAGTACGATGCATTAAGATTTCTTGCGTATGCATATAAGGTTAAAGGCGATTTGGATAGTGCAGAAGCGGCTATTGAGCAAATACCGGAGATTTATTTTACTAAGCTTACAGAAATGGCGTACCTCTTAGAAGGTAAACCTAAATACGAAGCGGCAGAAAAGCAAAAATGGATATCATTTGAAAATCTCATTCAAATGATGGAAAAGCTTGCAGAATATTATGAGTCGCAAGGAATGAAAGCGGAAGCTATCAAAGAACGCGAGAAAGCATTAAAATTTATTGATCTCGTTGAAGACAGCGCATTTGATGTTTACGTTAGTTTTTTTAATAATAAAATTAAAAATAATTTAGAATAACGCTGTAATGTGTGGAGTTGCTTTTGTGTCCACAAAAGCAGT
>JAZMZS010000257.1:0-14481 GCA_045586105.1 Eubacteriales bacterium
TATTTTGATAAGTGCTACGAGTTTGCGGTTCAGCTTATAAAGGACGGCAAGGCATTCGTCTGCGATCTTAATGCAGAAGAAATGCGTGAATACAGAGGAACTCTTTCCACACCGGGTAAGAACAGCCCCTACAGAGACAGAAGTATAGAGGAAAATCTCGATCTTTTCGAGAGAATGAAAAACGGAGAATTCCCCGACGGCGCAAAGACCCTCAGAGCAAAGATCGATATGGCATCTCCCAATATGAATATGAGAGACCCCGCTATCTACAGAATAGTCCACACCTCTCACCACAGACAGGGAGATAAATGGTGTATCTATCCTCTCTACGATTACGCTCATCCTATACAGGATGCACTCGAGGGGATCACGCATTCCATGTGCTCGATAGAGTTTGAAAATCACAGACCTCTCTACGAGTGGGTGGTGGATAATATCGGTTTTGATCCCAAGCCCAAGCAGAGAGAGTTTGCCAGACTTAACGTAACCAATACTGTCATGAGCAAGAGATATCTCAGAAAGCTTGTTGAAGAAAATCTTGTTGACGGATGGGATGACCCCAGAATGCCTACCATCTGCGGACTTCGCAGAAGAGGATATACTCCTGAGGCGATCTTTGACTTCATCCGACGCGCCGGAATCGCTAAGGCAAACAGCCTCGTTGATTCGGATCTTCTTGAGCACTGTATCAGAGAAGAACTCAATCTCAAGGCAAAGAGAAGGATAGCTATCGAAAAGCCAATCAAGGTTACTGTAACCAACTATCCCGAGGATAAGGTCGAGTATTTCGATCTTCCAAACAACCCAAACGACGCCGAGGCAGGAACGAGAAAGGTTCCTTTTACAAGAAACGTAATGATCGATGCATCCGATTTTGCTGAGGTACCGCCTCCTAAGTTCTTCAGAATGAAGCCGGACGGAGAGGTCAGACTTATGGGCGCTTATATCGTTCGTTGTAACGAGATCGTAAAGGATGCAGACGGTAACGTTACCGAGATCCTTTGCACAGCCGACCTTGAGACTGGTAACGGAATGCCCCTTGACGGAAGAAAGGTGAAGGGAACTATTCATTGGCTTTCCGAGCATCATGCGGCTGATGCCGATATTATTCATTACGAAAAGCTCTTCACAATAGAAAATGTCGGTGATATTCCCGAGGATAAGACATACGACGATTATCTTAACGTTGATTCGGCGATCAAGCACGAGGGATGCAAGGTAGAGCCATCTGTTTATGACGAGCCTGACGGAACGAGATTCCAGTTCGTTCGTCTCGGTTATTATATCAAGGATTCCAAGCACGAGAACACCTTCAACCGCATCGTCGGTCTGAAGGACAGTTTCCCCAAAAAATAAGTAAAGAAGGTAAAGGTTTATGAGCTATAAATTTGATACTAACGCTCTTCATGCAGGCTACACTCCCGGCAACGGTGAGCCGAGAACTATTCCGATAATTCAATCCACGACCTTCAAGTATATGTCGAGTGACGATATGGGAGCACTCTTCGATCTTGAGGCTGCAGGATATTTCTATACCAGACTTCAGAACCCCACGTCTGATGCGGTTGCGGCAAAGATCGCAGCTCTCGAGGGCGGTGTTGCGGCAATGCTTACCTCCTCGGGTCAGGCAGCAACCTTCTTTGCACTTTTCAATATTTGCTCGGCGGGTGATCACATCGTTGCATCCTCCGCAATATACGGAGGCAGCTACAACCTTTTGGCTGTTACTATGAAGAGAATGGGAATTGAGGTCACCTTCGTACATCCCGACATAACTGCGGAGGAGCTGAATGCTTCCTTCAAAGAAAATACAAAGGCTGTATTTGCCGAGTCTATTGCGAATCCCGCACTTATAGTTCTCGATTTTGAGAAATTTGCAAATGCCGCTCACGCTCACGGTGTTCCGTTGATAGTTGATAATACCTTCCCCACACCTGCAAACTGCCGTCCCTTCGAGCATGGCGTAGACATAGTTACTCACTCTACCACAAAGTACATGGACGGACACGCATCACAGGTCGGCGGTGCTATCGTTGACAGCGGTAACTTTGACTGGAATAAGTACTCAGACAAATATCCGGGTCTTACCACTCCCGACGATTCCTATCACGGGATCACTTATACGGAAAAGTTCGGCAAGGGAGCTTATATCACAAAGGCTGTTGTTCAGCTCATGCGTGATCTTGGATCCACACCCGCTCCCATGAACGCCTTTCTTCTTAATACGGGCATAGAGACGCTTTCGCTAAGAATGAAAAAGCACTGTGCAAATGCGCTTGCAGTCGCTAAATATCTTGAGAGCCATGAGAAGATATCCTGGGTCAATTACCCCGGTCTTGAGTCTAACAAATATTACGGACTTGCACAGAAATACATGCCCGACGGTACATGCGGCGTTATTACGTTCGGTATCAAGGGCGGCAGGGAAGCGGCTACCAAGTTTATGGACGGAATGAAGATGGTCAATATTGCTACGCACGTAGCTGATGCCCATTCCTGCCTTCTCCATCCTGCAAGCACCACTCATAGACAGCTTACCGAAAAACAGCTTGAGGAATGCGAGATCTCTGCTGATCTTATCAGATTCTCCTGCGGAATTGAGGACGTAGAGGATATCATCGCAGATATCGAGCAGTCACTTGCTCAGATCTGATCTTATGGAAACTAACACTAAAGGCATCATTGATCTTATAAGGGCACGTCAATCGACAAGAGCGTTCAGCACAAAAAAAGTTGAGCTTGAAAAGCTAAAGCTTATACTTGAGGCCGGAAGGCTATCCCCATCCGCACGCAATTCCCAGCCCTGGTCGCTTACTCTCGCATATTCCGAGCGTGCGGTAGCCGAAGTCGGAGATTGTACACGTGCTAACGGCAAGAATTCATTTACCGAAAACTGCACCGCGTTCATTATTGTTACCGAAGAGACCAACGAGGAAGCCTTCGGCGGTGCACCGCATCGGTATTTTGCAGAGATGGATATCGGCATGTGCGTGATGAATATCTGTCTTGAGGCTGAGTCTCTCGGTGTCGGCAGCTGTATACTCGGTGCCTTCGACGAGGAAAGGGTCAAGCACTTTGCGGGTATAAGCTCGGAAAAGAACGTTAAGCTCATTATAGCTCTCGGCTACGCTGAGGATGGGTATAAGATTCGAGAAAAGAATCGTAAGCCCTTCGAAGAATTTATAAAGATCGTGTAAATAATAATTATTGGGTAATATATGTCAGCTTCAGTTTATAAGCAATGTACTCTTTGCCCACGCGAATGTAAAGCCGACAGAACGAGATCTGTCGGCTTTTGCGGTATGGGCGATATAATAATTGCCGCAAAGGCGATGGTGCACACCTCCGAGGAGCCGTGTATCAGCGGAGACAGAGGGAGCGGAGCAGTCTTCTTTTCCGGGTGCGTGCTTCGATGTGAATTCTGTCAGAACAGTGCTATCAGTCATGACAGATTCGGCATCCCTGTTAATGAAGAGCGTCTATCTGAAATATACCTCGATCTTCAAAAAAGAGGAGTTCATAATATAAATCTTGTCAGCGGAACTCATTTTTATCCTTCGATCCTGAGATCGCTGGAGCTTATTCATGAAAGGCTGACAATTCCCGTCATATGGAATACCGGTGGATATGAAAAGGAGGAGGCGGTCGGTTGGATAGCCGAATACTGCTCGGTCTTTTTACAGGACATAAAGTATTATTCGGATGAGGCGGCATTTAAATACTCTCATTGTAAGGACTATTATGTGCAAGCAATGAAGGCTACGCACAGGATGCTCAACATGACAGGAGATACTATCCTTGAGGATGGATTGATCAAGAGAGGTGTGATCATCAGACATCTTGTACTTCCCGGAAACCGTAATGATTCTATAGCACTTCTGCAACAGATAAAGGCAAGCTTCGGGACTGAGGGGTTTTTGCTTTCTCTTATGAGTCAGTATACTCCTCCCAAGACGGTATCTGAATATAAGGAATTGAACCGCCGTATTACTGATTTTGAATATAAAAGTGTATGCGATGCCGCTCTGGATATGGGATTTAAAGGCTATTTTCAAAGCAGGGAAAGCGCAACCTCGGTATATACGCCGAAATTTGATCTTTCTGGTCTTTGATTGGCGGCTTGGAGGAGAAGTATGATAAAGGTAATGCATATATGCTCCGATTCGATTGCTGGCGGCGCAACAAGGACTCTGTATACACTTTTAAAGCACGCTGACAAAACTGCTGTTCATCATGTTGTCATCATCCCCTCATCGAACCCGTTTTATCCCGATATATGCGCGCTTGATGTTGAGACTATTCCATTGAAAAGCCCTCCCGATAGTTCTTTTTCCTTGAGAGCGGCAGTAGAATGCATCGGATACATAAGATCGCACCACCCAGACGTAATACATACGCACGGCGCTGTGTTTGGAAGGATAGCGGGTTATTTGTGCGGCGTCAGAGCACTTGTATATACTCGCCATACATACAATACAGTAATAGCATCTCGTTTGGTAAAGAGCTTAAACAGGCATATTACAAGCAAGGCGGTTGCGGTCAGCCTATCGGTTATAGATCAGATCAAAGCTTCCGGTATCGATGAAAATAATATTGTTGTTATAGAAAACGGCTGTGATGAGATCCCGTTCGAGGATCGGAGCGTGAATAACAAATGTGTTCTGCTTTATCTCGGGCGTATTGTCAAGGGAAAAGGATTGGATACTGCGATCCATGCTGTCAAAAAGCTTCGTTCAAATTCGGATTTCTACAGCCTTCTTATTGTCGGGGACGGTGAGTACCGTGGGGAGTTAGAGCGCTTGGCGACGAGAGAGCACATAGATGATATCGTTACATTTAAGCCTTTCCAAAAGAATATTATTGAGATCATTCGCGGCTCGCATATTATGCTCAATTGCTCTTTTGAAAACGAAGCATTATCAAATTCCTTGATAGAAGCAATGAGTGCCGGAATACCTGTGTGCGTTTCGGATATAGCAGGAAACAGATGTATTGTGGATGACGGTGTAAACGGAATGCTGTTCGATTCAGGCAGCAGCGAATCACTCTGCAGAGCAATAGAGCTCGTTTGCGCCGATTATTATGGTTTTTCCCTGCGTGCAAGAGAAACATATCGTAAACGGTTCAATGCCGATTTAATGACGGCTAAGTATGAAGCTGTATGGAAGGAAGAATATGAAAAAAGCAAAAACAGTTGACTATCGCATTCTGTTTTTAAGATGCCTTCTTGGCGTTCTTATAGTGGCTTGGTGCACTTTGATATTTTGCATGTCAAACGAGACCGCGATAGAGTCCTCCGAGCGCAGTACAGGTTTGGTCAGGCGTTTTGTCGGTGCTTTTGTCAGCATATTCGGCGGAGATGAGAATGACGTGTTTCTTATGGATACGCTTGAATATTATGTCAGAAAGGCTGCACATATGTTCTTGTATTTTATCCTGTTCATACTCGTTTATTCGTTTTTGTCGCTTTTCTGCATTCGCAGAAATCTTGGCTTTGCATGGTCTCTTTTATACTGTCTTGTATATAGTATGACCGACGAGATCCATCAATTGTTTATTCCCGGAAGATCCGGGAGCTTTACCGACGTCTTTATTGATATGATCGGTGCGGTTATAGCTCTATTGCTTATTCTGGTGATATCGATCGCGAATAAGAAGATAAGAAAACGAACAAAAATCCACAGATCCGCATAGAATAATAATAAGTATTCATGTCGGAGGCTGCGTTTATGGGGTGCACGATAGCGGATTTCAGAGATAAAGAGGTTATCAACATTTGTGACGGACGGCGCTTGGGATATGTTATTGATGTCGAATTTGATATAATCAGCGGTAAGATTATTTCTATTGTTGTTCCTGGTGGAAAAAGCGGACTGTTTTGCTTTTCAAGATCAGACGATCTTTATATTGACTGGTGTAAAATACAAAGAATAGGTGATGACACCATTCTTGTAGATATAGGCAGGGACATATCCGGATGTGAGTGCTCAAAACGACATAATAGCTAAAAAACGACCTGACTTCCAGTCGGGTCGTTTTGTTGTATCAAAGGCTTTTTAGCTCACATATCAGCTTGTGAATTATTTGATCCTCGGGTATTTTTTCTATTACTTCACCGTGCTTGAAGAAAACAGCTTCACCGACACCTCCCGCAATTCCGATATCGGCTTCCTTAGCTTCTCCGGGACCGTTTACTATACATCCCATGAGCGCAACCTTGGCTTTTTTCCCTCTGAGACCGTGTTCATCCACCGCATTTTCAAAACGATCGAGGAGTGATATCAGATCGATCTTCGTTCTGCCGCAGGTTGGACACGATACTATCTCCAGCCCTTTGTTTCTGTCAAGTTCGAGAGCAGACAGTATGCTTTTTGCCGCATATATTTCCTTTACAGGGTCAGCAGTCAAAGAGACTCTTATCGTATCGCCGATACCCTCAGCAAGAAGCGTTCCAATTCCGACAGCGCTTTTGATCGAACCGGACTCTGCTCCTCCTGCTTCTGTAACACCGAGGTGCAAAGGATAATCACAAAGTTCGGAAAGTCTCCTGTATGACAGTATAGTTGATAGTGGGCTTGATGCTTTGACGGAAATTACGATATCGTAAAAATCAAATTTTTCGAGCAGGGAAGCGTGGTACATAGCACTTTCGCAAAGAGCCTCGGGCGTGGGACCGCCGTGCTTTGCGAGGATCTCTTTTTCGACAGAACCGCTGTTAACTCCGATCCTTATTGGGATGCTTTTGCTTCTGCATGCTTCGGCTACTGCTTTTACTCTGTCGTCAGAGCCGATATTTCCGGGGTTTATCCTTATCTTGTCTATTCCTGCTTCTGCGGCAGCAAGTGCAATTCTGTAATCGAAATGAATATCTCCGACGATAGGTATTTTAATATCCGGATCATTTTTCAGGTTCGAGACAGTGTTTACCGACTCCTTGGTAGGGAGGGTGATCCTGATGATCTCGCAGCCTGCATTCTGAAGCTCGAGAATTTGCTTTCTTGTTGACGCAAGATCATGTGTGTCGGAATTTGTCATAGACTGTATCGCTATCGCGTTATCTTTGCCTATTGTGATGTTACCTATCCTGACCGATCTGCAATTTCTTCTGATAATAGTGTCGCTCATAATTATCATCCTTTATTTGAATATAAGCGCCCATACATCCTTGAGAGATATGAAGAGCATAAATAACAGTAAAAGATACATTCCTGCCGCATGTATTGCATTCTCGATCTTTGCAGGTACAGGACGTCTGAAAATTATTTCTATGAGAATAAAGAATAAACGTCCGCCGTCAAGTGCAGGGAGGGGAAGCAGATTCATTACTCCGAGATTTATGCAGATTATTGCGGCAATATAGATAACGGATGAGTAATCCTTTGTCGTGACAGCCTCATCTGTCGCTTCAACGATCGTTTCGGTAATTCCGACAGGACCGGATACCGCCTGTATTCCGTATCTGCCGCTTATGAGATCAAAGAGGGATTCCCAGACCATTCTTACCGTCATGGCAGAGCGCTGGAGCGTGTGGGCAAGTACGCCGCTGAAGGTGGCTTTCTTTGCTTTTATAATAAAATCCATGCTTCCGAAGGTTACTCCGTCAGAGCTTACGGTAGGAAATACAACATCCTCAAGTACAACGGTCTCACCGTTTCTGATTACAGTAACATCGATAGGCTCGATACCTTTTCGCATGATCTCGTAGCTTACGTCATATGCATTATAGGTTCTCTTGCCGTCGATCTTAACAATAGTATCGTCAGCGTGAAGTCCGTATGCGGAGGAAGTGACCTCATAATCGGGATCTTCGGCATATCCGTGTATTTGATTTGTATAGATGCCCTTGCCTGATGTCATGACTACAAGGCAAAGCATGAGCAGAATACCGAAGATAAGATTTACAGTCGCTCCCGCTATGATGATTATCAGTCTTTGCCATGCAGGCTTCTTTGATAAAGCGTTTGGGTCGTCAGACTCCTCATTTTCTCCTACCATAGCTACGTAACCGCCGATCGGCAGGATTCCGAGAGAATACTTTATTCCTGTTTTTTTTGAAGTTCTGCTGACAATGCTCTTTCCCATTCCGATTGAAAACTCGGTGATGGAAACGTTAAACAATCTTGCAAAGAAGTAATGTCCGAATTCGTGAATAAAAATGAATATTCCGAACATCAGAACTGCAAGTATTATATAAATTATAGTACTCAATGATTACTCTCTTTCTTTTTTAAAAAATGAGTGAACGGGCGGCCTCTCTTGCTTCGAGATCAATATCAAGGAGCTTATCTACGTCAAACAGCTGTGGGCGGTTCATGAATTGGTGCGTTGTGTTTATGACTGTATCTACCATTTTGCCGAAGGATATTTGCTCAGCTAAAAAGGCTGCTACTGCGACCTCGTTTGCGGCATTCATGGCACACGGTGCGGGACTGTTTGATTCTGCCGCCTCATATGCAAGCGAGAGAAGCGGAAATGTTTCTGTATCGGGGGAAGAAAAGGATAGCGAAGCAAGCTTGGTGAAATCAAGCTCTGGCGTGATAGAGGGGGTCCTTTGCGGATGCGTGATAGCATACTGAACGCAGAGGCTCATATCGGGTGCGGACAATTCGGCGATGACGGTATTATCAATATATTCCACCATAGAATGTATTATGCTCTCTCTGTGGACAACGACCTGAACCTTGCTTGGAGCTACTCCAAAGAGATGTACGGCTTCTATGACCTCAAATCCCTTGTTCATCAGGGATGCGGAATCGACAGTTATCTTAGCACCCATTTTCCAGGTAGGATGGGCAAGTGCATCAGCCTTCGTTACGCTTGCAAGCTGCTTCTTTGTGTAACCGAAGAAGGGACCTCCGGATGCTGTGAGAAGGAGCTTTTTAATTAAGCTTCTGTCACTTGAGCCTATCGATTGGAAGATCGCACTGTGTTCGCTGTCAACCGGAATTATATCGGCATTTTTTTCTTTTGAGATAGCCATTACCGCGTCTCCGGCACAAACGAGACTCTCTTTGTTTGAGAGTGCGCATCTTTTTCCCGAATTTAGGATCGCCATGGTCGGTTTGAGTCCTGCGACACCCAGAATAGCATTTACGACACAGGTAGCATCGGATTGCTCAATCATCTCGAGGATCCCATCTTTTCCTCCGAATATGCGTACGCTCAAGTCCTTTGTTCGCAGAGACAGTTCTTTTGCGGCGCTTTCGTCAGCCATGGCAGCAAATCTCGGTCTGAATTCTCGTATCTGACCTTCGATCTTATCGACGTCTTTGTTCGCGCTTACAAAGTCGAGTTTAATATTGTGAGCACGTACAACATCAAGCGCTTGAACTCCTACCGATCCTGTGGATCCCAGCACTCCAACAATTATATGATTATAGTCAAAAGCATGTGACATAGAAACAACCTCTTTATCCGATTCAGAGAAGTGAAGCATAACAGATAAGATAAAGGACAGGTGCTACTGCAATGACCGAATCAAACCTATCGAGTACACCTCCGTGTCCCGGGAAAATCTTTCCGTAGTCCTTTATTTCGTGCTTTCTTTTTATTGCTGACATTATCAGATCCCCGAGCTGTGAGACTATAGAAGCAAAAAATCCAAGTATCGCATACATGACAAGGTTTGTCTGTGCTTCAAGAAAATGATTTATCAGAAAACCGTATCCTACAAAGGAGGCGGTGCACAGCAGTATTCCGCCGATCGACCCCTCTATGGTCTTTTTTGGACTGATCACAGGGGAAAGCTTATGCTTACCGAAAATCATTCCCGTGAAATATGCGAAGATATCTGTGATCCACGCTCCTATAAATGCCATGATGAACAGATATTGACCGTCATGCAGATCTCTCAGCATTACTATACAGCTAAAGCCGATGGAGATGTAAATGCTCATAAGTGCTGTCTTTCCTACATCATCAAATGCGATACTGTTATTTGTAAATACAGGAAGTGCAAAAATGTAAAAGGTATAAACGGTCATAAGCGAAAGCATGAGAAAGATCGCATTTCCGGTGAACGTGTATCTGACCAGTGTCGGCATGCTCAACCCGAGCGCCATTGAAGGGATCAGGATCGCATAACGATTGTTTTGGCCGAAGCACTTTACGATCTCGTATACACCGATACAGGAGAATACCGAACAAATTAAAGTAAGAAGAAACGTGTGCGAGAACCAGATGCCCGGAATAAGAATGAATACTGTCAGAACAAGTCCCGTTATAATTCGAGTTAACATAATAATTCCTCAGATACTATTGTTTTATACCGCACCGTAGCGGCGTTTTCTGTTATAAAACTCAGCTACTGCCAGATCAACGTCATCATGTGTCATATCCGGCCACAATGTCTGAGTAAAGTACAGCTCAGCATATTCTGCCTGCCATAAAAGGAAATTGGACAGCCTGATATCTCCGCCTGTTCTTACAATAAGATCCGGATATGGACTTTGGTAAGTGTAAAGTGAAGAATCAATGTCTTCTTTTGTTACGGATGTCTTTCCTTCGGATATAAGCTTGTTTACAGCATGGACGATCTCATCGTGTGAGCCATAATTCAGAGCAATGTTAAGTATTCTGTCACGCTCCCGGGCAAGAGACTCGACATATTCCATTCTTTCTCGCATCTGTTCCGAGAATACGGATTTGTCACCGAGAAACACAATACGGAAGTTCTTTTGTGTAAGCTCCTCCTCGGCTTCGCCGAGATATTTGAGAAGAAGCTCCATTATAGCATCTATTTCGTGACGGGGTCTTTTCCAATTTTCGGTTGAAAAGGCATATACGGTTACGTGCTGTATTCCTATGTCTCCGCAATATTCTACAAGATCCTTGAATACCTCCGCGCCCTTTCTGTGACCAAACTCACGTGGCATTCCCTTGGCCTGCGCCCATCTGCCGTTACCATCCATTATGAAAGCGATGTGCTTGAGTCTGTCATCTACTACAGTAACCTTGTTATTCTTCGGGGTGCTTTTGCTTTTCTTAAAAAACATATTCTCACCTATAAAACAGGCAAAAGCAACAATACCTGCCGCTTTTGCCATTCATATCTTTGATTAGACAGTCATTATTTCTTTGGTCTTATCAGAGGTGATGGAATCGATTTCCTTAGTGATCTTGTCGGTGAGCTCCTGAATGCTCTTTTCGGAAGCCTTCTGCTCGTCCTCGGTCATTTCACCGTTCTTTTTCATATCCTTAGCCTTGTCATTGGCATCACGGCGGATGTTTCTGATAGCGACTTTTGCTTCCTCGCCCATTTTTGAGATCTGCTTGGAAAGCTCTTTTCTCTTTTCCTCCGTGGGAGGCTGGAAGGTAAGTCTGATCACCTTACCGTCACTGATAGGAGTAATCCCTATATCAGACGCAAGGATCGATTTCTCGATGAGCTTGACGGTCGATGCATCCCAGGGCTGTATAGCAAGAGTGCGGGCATCGGGCATACTTACCTGTGCCATTTGAGGAATAGGGGTGGGAGTGCCGTAGTAATCAGCACAGATGCGGTTGAGTATGTCGGGGTTAGCTCTTCCTGCACGGATGTAGCTTAGCTCCTTTACGTAAGAGTCAACACTCTTTTTCATTTTGGATTCATAGCCTTTGATATCGAGTTTCATTTCTTTATCTCCTTGTGTAATTATGTATTAGTTATTTAACGAGCGTTCCGAGTTTTTCTCCCATGATCGCTCTGTAAATGTTCTCCGGATCAGCAAGACCGAAGCAGAGTATCGGGATGTTGTTTTCCATTGCGAAGGCGGTTGCAGTCGAATCCATTGCCTTGAGCCCTTTTGCGAGCATATCCGCATAGCTTATTTTATCGAGCTTAACGGCAGTGGGGTCAAGTCTCGGATCGGCGGTGTAGATGGCATCGATATTTTTTGCGAAAAGTACGAGGTCAGCCTCGATCTCGGCAGCTCTGTGAACAGCAGCCGTATCTGTAGAGAAGTAGGGAAGACCGAGACCTCCCGCGAAGATTACTATCTTTGTTTCGAGCATTTCGAGAGCAGAGCGCTTTGTGAATATTGAAGCGAACGGAGGCATGTTTACAGAGCTGAGCACCTCAGCATCCATTCCTGCTCTGATAAAAGCGTCTTTGAGCGCAAGAGCGTTGATGGAGGTCGCGAGCATGCCCATGTGATCAGCGGTTGTTTGATCCATGTTTATACCCTGTCTGCCTCGCCAAATATTACCTGCACCGACTATGACCGCTATCTGCGCACCTTGATTCTTGCATTTCTTGAGCACTGAAGCAACGGTGTCGACAAATGCATGGTTGAGTATTCCGTCTGCTCCGGCGGCTAATGCCTCGCCCGACAGTTTGAGAAGTATTCTCTTATATTTTGGAGTTGCCATTACTATTCCTTTCAATGATGCCATGCACCATAAGTTTTTATTCTATTATATTTTATAATAAAATTCTGTTTTTGTAAATAGTGATAACGAAATTTTTTGAAACTTTTAACATATTTTATATTATTTGTCATTTCATACAAAAAAACAGAGCGGATGTTTCTCGATCCGCTCTGTAAAAATGATACTAATATCAGCCGTTGACCATCTTGCTGACTTCTTCGGCAAGGTTATCTTCGCGCTTCTGGATTCCTTCGCCCTTCTCGTAACGAACAAATCCGAGAACCTTGATGCTGCCGCCGAATTCTTTTGCGGTCGCATCAACGTATGCCTTTACCTTCATGCTGTCGTCCTTGACGTACTGCTGCTCCATAAGGCAGTTCTGATCGTAGAACTTGCCGATACGGCCGAATACCATCTTTTCCTTGATAGCATCAGGCTTCTTAGCGTTAGCGGGGTCGTTGGAGATCTGAGCAAGAAGAACAGCCTTTTCCTCTTCAATAACGGAAGCGGGAACGGAGTCCTTGTCAAGATATGCAACAGGGTATGCAGCGGTCTGCAGAGCGATGTTCTTTGCGAACTCAGCAAAGCCTGCGTTGTTGATGCAAGCGTCATCTGCTTCGAAGTTGATAACAACACCGATGCTGCCCATGCCGTGAATGTAGGAGCTTGTAACACCGTTGATGATAGCAAAGCGGCGGATAGAGAGGTTCTCACCGATAGTGAAGATCATCTCCTTGATCTTAGCCTCGACCGTCATGTCGGTATCAAGATACTTAGCCTGCATAAGAGCATCAACGTCAGCGGGCTTAGTAGCGATTATAGTTTCGAGAAGCGCCTTGACGAATGCCTTGAAGGTGTCGTTCTTAGCAACGAAATCGGTCTCGGAGTTTACTTCGATCATTGCGGTGGTGTTATCCACGGTCATGATATCAACGATACCGTCAGCTGCGATTCTGTCAGCCTTCTTTGCTGCAACAGCAAGTCCTCTTTCGCGGAGGACCTTTACAGCCTCGTCCATATTGCCGTCAGCCTCAACAAGTGCCTTCTTGCACTCCATCATGCCGCAGCCTGTCTTCTTTCTGAGCTCTGCAACCTGTGATGCGGTAATAGCCATTTTGTTTTTCTCCTTTTCAGTAAATCTCTTGATTATTCAGCTGTCTCTTCGGAAGCGGGAGCTGCTTCTGCAGCCTCAGCCTCGCCCTCGGTGAACTGCTCGCCCTGCTTAGCCTCGATAACAGCATCGGCAAGAACAGAAGAGATGAGCTTGATAGCACGGATAGCGTCGTCATTTCCGGGGATGATGTAGTCAGCATCGTCAGGATCACAGTTGGTGTCAACTATAGCAACTACCGGAATGCCGAGCTTCTTTGCCTCGAGAACAGCGTTCTTTTCCTTGCGGGGGTCAACTATAAATACAGCAGAAGGGAGACGGTCCATGGTCTTGATACCGCCATAGTTCTTTTCGAGATCGAAGATCTCCTTCTGCTTAGCAGCAACTTCCTTCTTGGGAAGCATGTCGAATGTTCCGTCAGCCTGCATCTTCTCAAGGTCGTTGAGACGGTTGATAGACTTGCGGATGGTCTTGAAGTTGGTAAGCATTCCGCCGGGCCAGCGTGCGTTAACGTAGTACATACCGCATCTCTCTGCCTCTTCCTTGATGGTATCGGCTGCCTGCTTTTTTGTACCAACGAAGAGAATGGTTCCCTCTTCTGCTGCAACATTCTGTACGAAGTTGTAAGCCTCCTCGAACTTCTTCACGGTCTTCTGAAGGTCGATGATGTAGATACCGTTTCTCTCAGTGAAGATGTACTCAGCCATCTTAGGGTTCCATCTTCTGGTGTGGTGACCGAAATGTACTCCGGCCTCGAGTAACTGCTTGATTGATATTACGGACATAATAGCCCTCCTTCGGTTAATTTCCACCATACCGCTTGGTGCGTCAGCCATCAGGCACCGGACACAAAACACGGTATGTGTGATATAAAGTCATGCCTTGGGCAGTTCCAAAACATGCCTTTCAATATTATCATAATCTGTATTGCGTTTCAATATTATTTTTATATGTTCACAAAAAGTTTACATTTTGGATTTTTGATACTTGTTTTGTGTTTTTGGTTAAAATTTTATAGAGTT
>JAZMZS010000258.1:0-5200 GCA_045586105.1 Eubacteriales bacterium
GTAGCCATGTCGTTCTGTGAGCCAAGGAGTTGAATTACTAAGTTGTCTTCCTAAGACCGCTTTGGCCTCCGACTTAGGGAGCAGATCTCATCACTTTTAAGCGGAGAGAGTATGCTCTTGAGCTCGGGGATGATCCTGATGCTCGAATATATTCCGAGCAGATCCCGTGCGTTTGCCGATCCGTAAGCGACCTTAGCCATTATACGCTCAAGGTCGAGAACAGAAGACAGCAACGCCTTTGCTTCTTCTCTTGCCATAAAATCGTCATACAGATCCCGGACGGCACTATGTCTGCATCTGATCTCGGAGACATCAAGCAGGGGATGGAGAAGATAATATCTGAGAAGTCTCGCGCCCATGGCGGTGGAGGTCCTATCGATCGCACCGAGAAGCGATCCCTTCTTGTCCTTGGTTCGCATAGACTCGGCAAGCTCAAGATTGCGTCTTGTATTATAGTCCAGCTCTACGTATTTTCCGTCAGAATAAAGATCCAGCTCCTTGATGTATGAAAGCTCGGTCTTTTGAGTTTCAATGATATAAGAGAAAAGTGCCCCGACGGCGCAAAGCGCCATTTTTGAGTCGGAGAGTTTTTCTGCCATATCAGCTCCGAAGCACCCCGCGGCATTTTCCTTGGCGCTTGCGGGATCGAAACGTTTTTGCTCTCCAAAAGAGATCATTGCATTTGATCTCTCGGAGATATATCTCTCGATCTCGGGCAGCTGCTCGCGCTCGCAGCTTATCAAAAGCTCCGAGGGCGCGTACGTACCGAGCTCATTTATCAGCTTCAAAACTGCCTTGTCATCGTTATATTCGGTCGCACTGACCTTGCCTGTAGAGATATCAGCAAATGCTACACCGATCTTTTTTATACTCTCTATATAGACAGCACCGAGATAATTGTTCTTCGTATCAGAGAGAAGAGTATTCTCAAGGATCGTGCCGGGGGTAATAACCCTTACTACTTCCCTCTTAACCAGTCCCTTGGCTAAAGCGGGATCCTCTACCTGCTCACAAAGAGCGACCTTGTATCCTTTTTCAACAAGCCTGCCTATATAAACATCCGACTTGTGAAAAGGAACTCCGCACATCGGAGCACGCTCCTCTTCACCGCAGTCTCTTCCTGTCAATGTAAGCTCAAGCTCCTTTGAAGCAGTTAAGGCATCATCAAAAAACATCTCGTAAAAATCACCGAGACGGTACATGAGGATGTATCCCTTATAGTTGTTCTTTATCTCAAAATATTGCTGCATCATTGGTGAGAGTGCCATGGTATTTCTCCGTTTCAAACTCTATTTTAATGACGTGCCCTCCTGCCGTCGGAAAATGACGGCAGGAAGACATAATGTGTCTTTATGCGTGGCTGTGTCCGCAGGATCCTCCGCAGGTAGAACAGTCATGTGTGCAGTTCTCCTCGGGATACTCGCCGTATATTGCTGCGGTTATCTCGCGGTTGACATCATTGACAAGCGCATTCATCTCCTCCTGCGCCTCGACATACTCGGTATATACAGGATGTGTGGTAATATCCTTGTATATCTGTGCTATACGGTTATTGATAGAATCGATCAGCTGCTGATCCTTCTCCTCTTTTTTGTACTCCTCTCCGAGTGCGGTTCTCTGTACGTTATACTCTGTGATAAGAGTGTTGAGCTCGGTGCTGTTCTTGTAGACCTCGCCTGCCTTCTCGTATCTGGTGGTTACCTCGTCGTTTTTGATCATCTCGCCAAGTGCCTTGGCTGCTTGTTTGATCTGCTGGTTCATTTTTCAGTCCTCATTTCTATATTTTTTGTTTTTTTAATTTATTTTAAGAGCTCACCGTGCAGTAAAAACGGCTCGGCTCTTGTTATCTTTACATAAACGAATTTCCCTTTACTCGTCTTATCAGGGTCGATAAAATGCACGATCTTATTTCCTTCTGTCCTTGCAGCGAAGACCTCGCAATTTCCCTTACTTCCACCCTCCGAAAGGACCCGAAGTACCTTTCCGACAAGCGCTTCATTCTTCTCGAGTGCGATATCGTTCTGAAGCTTGAGAAGCCTGTCAAAGCGTGCATTCTGTATTTCTCTCGGTATCTGATCAGGCATTTCTGCGGCAGGGGTGCCCTTTCTCGGCGAGTAGATGAATGAATAAATCATATCAAAGCGTGATCGACTGATCATATCAAGAGTATCCTCAAAATCCTGCTCGCTCTCTCCGGGGAATCCCACGATAATATCTGTCGTTATAGTAATATCCGGGATCCTTTCCCGCAGCTTATCGATAAGCGACATGTATTTTTCTCTGTCGTATCTGCGGTTCATTGCCTTAAGAATGCGGTCCGACCCAGACTGGAGAGGAAGATGAAAATGTCGTGCGATCTTCGGATTATCCTTCATAACATCAAACAGCTCATCGGATGCATCCTTGGGGTGGCTCGTCATAAATCTGACCGTAAAATCTCCGTCAAGAGAAGCTACATCTGACAGAAGCTGTGCAAAATTGCATTCTCCTTTGTACGAATTCACATTCTGACCGAGCAAAGTGATCTCGCGTGTACCGCTCGCAATAAGACCGCGTGCCTCATCAAGTATGGCAGACCTCGAACGACTTCTTTCTCTGTCGCGGACATAAGGAACGATACAATAGGTACAGAAGTTGTTACATCCGTACATTATCGATAGCCATGATTTTATCTTGTTGCTTCTTTCGGAAGGCAATCCCTCGCCAATATTATCAACGCTCTCGTTAAGGAGGAATATTCGTCTCTTTTCGGTAAAATGCCTGTAAAGTACGTACGGAAGCATGCTCATCTCGGAGGGATCCAGGGTAAAGGAAACGTAAGGGTATTTATGCTTGAGTTCGTTTACTCTGTGCTCCTGCGCGGTCATACATCCGCACACTCCGATGACAAGCTCCGGATTCTTATCCTTTATATGCTTGAACTGTCCGATAATCGAGAGAGCCTTGAGCTCGGCATGCTCTCTTATAGCGCAGGTATTTACAAGGATCAGATCGGCCAGCTTCGGATCATCGCATCGTGTATAACCCATGCTTAGCGCAGTCCCGAGTAATTTCTCGCTATCTGCCTCATTCTGCTGGCATCCGAAGGTCAGAGAATAGACCATTCTCGTTTTTCCGTCCGCCCTTTCTTTATCTTTGATTATTTCGTATACTTTTTCAATATAACCTGTCATAATAACTCACCATGATAAGATGATCATTTTCTGTTTTTATCTTCATTGTGCTTCAATATGGAATTATAGATCAGTATCCCGACAATTCCGATCACACCCGTAACCGCAAATATCACAACTGTCCCGATATAGTTCCCCGCAAAAATACTCTCCCCCGCAAAGGTTGACGTTATGACAGAGGGAATACGACCGAGTGTGGATATAAGCAAAAACTTCCACAGCTCGATTCCGCTGAACGGAGCAAAGTATGTGAGTGTGTCCTTTGGAGTTCCCGGGAGAAAAAATAACAAAAAGATAAGTGCATCGCGCCTTTTCGGATCCTTTAATATCTTCAGTCTATTGTACTTTTCATTCTGTTCGGCTTTTTTAATGTAATTCTTGCCAAGCGCTCTTGTAACGCAAAAAACAACAAAGCTTCCGAGCGCCATACCAAAAAGGCACAAGACCGCCCCGGGTACGGGTCCGTATATAAATCCGAAAAGAACCTCGACCGGCTCTCCGGGAATTATCGACAAAATGACCTGTATCAGCTGAATTCCGAGCATCAGCAGAATTCCGAAAGCTCCCGCCTCCTGGACGTAGCTGCGCACGCTTTCCCTGACATCCTCGTTCTTCAGGCTTGCTATCTGCGGAAAGAAATAGACAGTCAGCAAAGCAACACCGATACACAGGATCACAGCAGCCGAGATCTTCATGATCTTATTCAGTTCAGACTTACCCTTTCGGGAGGTATCCTCGTGCGGCATCATGCTCCCCGTTCCTTCATTTTGTGTATTAAAAGCGCATAGTTCATCTATTTTATATATTATATCAACTTTATCCTCTTTTTTCAATAGAAAAAAATTATTTTTAACAATACTGTTTGTTATTTTTTACACTTGGCCCAAAAAACAAAAAGGGACTGCAAAAAGTCCCTTTTACCGCATGATCATATCCTCATCCCTATAATATTTCTAAGATCCGACATTATCTTTTTTTCCAGTCTTGAGATATAAGACTGAGATATGCCGAGAATATCCGCAACCTCCTTTTGTGTTTTTTCTTCCCCGCCGCAAAGACCGAAGCGCATCTCGATTATTACCCGCTCTCTCGGATCAAGTGACGCGACCGCCTCTCTCACGAGCCTTTTTTCCTCATCATATTCAATGTTTTTTGAAATATCATCCACATCGCATCCGAGAATGTCAGACAGAAGCAGCTCATTACCGTCCCAATCAACATTCAAGGGCTCGTCAAGAGAAATATCCAATCTGTGATTAGCTGTTTTTCTGATATACATAAGTATCTCATTTTCAATGCATCTGGAAGCATATGTCGCAAGCTTGATATTTTTGTCTGCCTTAAATGTGTTTATCGCCTTGATCAGCCCTATAGTCCCGATAGAAATGAGGTCCTCTATGCCGGTTCCGGTATTCTCAAACTTTTTCGCTATATAAACAACAAGCCTGAGGTTCCTTTCTACAAGCACCGTGCGCAGAGCAGGATCAAGCTCGAGCATTGAAATGATCCTTTCCTCCTCGTCGGCGCTCAGCGGCTTTGGTAATGTTTCCTGCCCGTTTATGTAGTAGAGTCCTTTGCATTTCCTTTTTCTTGCTATAAAGATCCTGATCTTGAGCAGCATCCACTTAAAGAAACGAACAATGATCATATAACCCCTCCTATGTTCAGATGATCGATGCAGGAATGATGCAGTCAAAGCAATCCTCCGAATTTCTCATTATCGCCACAACCGCATCTCTTTCTGCTATTTTGCTTTTGCCCTTATGATCGTACAGTATAGTGACCCTGTCGGGAACAAGACCGTATAAATATGTCTTACCCGCAATACCTTTTGCGGGGATAAGACGGAATCTCGACATTTCCCTGCCGGAAATACTGCTGCGTATATCCGCCTCCCCGCTCTCGGCTCCATCGAGAAAACGTTTGCTGACTGCACCCTCGAGGCAGCGTGCTTTTACAACGATGACCGCACGTCCTGTCAGCGGATCGGTCAAAAGATTTCCCGAATCAAACGCCCCTCTTGCTAT
>JAZMZS010000259.1:0-6879 GCA_045586105.1 Eubacteriales bacterium
GCGGCTATGACCTACGTTGCGGCACTTGCCGTCTCTCTGATGCAGCTGCTGAGGCTCGTGCTCATATTCGGCAGAAGAGACAGAGACTGATATAATGAACAAGAAACAGGATCCCCGTTTTCTCGCCATGCGTACCCTTATGGATGCCGAGAAAATGGGCAGGTACATAAATCTTGCGGCTGATGCCGAAATAAAATGCGCAGGCATGACACCGCAGGACACGGCACTCTACACGACACTTGTGTACGGAGTGACCGAGCGGCGTATAACGCTCGACTACATTATAAATGCGATGGCATCAAAGGGCGGTGCTCATATCGAGCCCCGTGTAAGATGCATTCTCAGGCTGGGGCTGTACCAGCTTATATACACCGATAAGATCCCCTCACACGCCGCTGTCAATGAGACCGTGGCTCTCTGCAAAAGCAAGGGGGAGAGGTCATTTGTCAATGCAATACTGCGTAATTACCAAAGAGAAGGCAGTAAAAGGGTGGTATTCCCGAGCGGGGAAGCATCCCCGATAGAATACCTCTCGGTCTTCTTCTCTTTCCCCGAATGGATATGCGCTTCTCTTGTCCGTGACTACGGATACGGGGATGCAAAGGCTATTCTGGAGGCGTTCTCGGCAGATGCACCAACAGCAACTCTCAGAGTAAACACACTGAAGATAACACCGCAGGATCACAGGCGTACACTTGAGGATGCGGGTGTCTCGGCATCCCCCACTCCGTACGCGCCCTACGGACTGAGATTATCCGAGGGCACCAAAATATCCGAGCTCGCGGGCTTTGAGGAGGGGCTTTTCTTCGTGCAGGACGAAGCCTCGCAGATAGCGTGCGAGGTGCTCGGTGCCAAATTGGGAGAGACCGTGATCGACGTGTGCTCCTGCCCCGGATCCAAGAGCTTCGGCGCAGCAATATCGATGCACAACGAGGGAAGGATATTTTCCTTCGACCTGCACAAGAACAAGCTTTCACTTGTAGAAAAAAGCGCCGAAAGGCTCGGCATCTCGATCATCGAGACAAGAGAGCTCGACGGCAGGATGCCCGACCCTTCCCTCTTCGGGAAAGCAGACCGCGTGATATGCGACGTACCTTGCTCGGGTCTCGGTGTCATGGCAAAAAAGCCCGATATAAGGTACAAGCAGGAGAGCGACGTAGAAAAGCTCGGCGCACTTGGGCTCGAGATACTCGAAAACAGCGCGCTCTATCTCAAGGCGGGCGGCACGCTTCTCTATTCGACCTGCACGCTCAGACATGATGAAAACGAAAACACCGTAAAAGCATTCCTGTCATCTCATCCCGACTTTTCTCTGTGTCCGTTTTCCGTCAGATCGGTAGATACCTCGATGCAGGACATCAACTCGGACGGAATGCTCACGCTTATGCCGCACCTCCACGGCACGGACGGATTTTTTATAGCAAAGCTGAAAAAGAGCCTCTAAAGGAAAAAAACAATGTCAACAACTACCACACTACCGCACGGTAAGGCGGATCTGCTCTCGATGACCTATGACGAGCTTGGTGCTTTTGTCAAGGATCACGGTCTTCCCTCCTTCCGCTGTGCACAGATATTCCGGGCGCTTCATGCAGGAGTGCGGCTGTCTTGCATCACCACGCTTCCGCAAAAGCTGCGTGAACAGCTCTCAGAAGAGTGCATCGACAGAGTTCCTTCAGTCGAGAGAAAGCAATGCTCCTCCGACGGCACCGTCAAGTATCTCTTCCGCCTCTCTGACGGTGAGTTTATCGAATCTGTATTCATGAAATACAAGCACGGCAACACCCTGTGTATTTCCTCCCAGGTCGGGTGCAGAATGGGCTGCAGATTCTGTGCCTCCACAATAGACGGCAAGGTGCGTGATCTGTACCCCTCAGAAATGCTCGGGCAGATACTCGCAGCAACCACCGATTCGGGTGAGAGGATATCAAACGTAGTCATGATGGGTATCGGCGAGCCGCTCGATAACTATGACAACGTTATACGCTTTCTGCATCTTGTCAATGACGAGCGTGGACTTAATATCGGACTGAGACATATTTCGCTTTCAACCTGCGGAGTTGTCCCGGGGATACTGAGGCTCGCAAAAGAAAAACTTCCCGTCACGCTCTCGGTATCTCTGCACGCATCAAATGACCAAAAGCGCTCGGAGCTGATGCCGATAAACAGAAAATACAGCATAGACGAGCTGATGCAGGCGTGTCTTTCCTACTTTCGGATAAGCGGACGGCGTATCAGCTTCGAATACACGCTTATCTCAGGAGAGAATGACAACGAGCAAACGGCGATAGAGCTTGCCGCGCTGATGAACAAATATTTTCGCAGCACGGGAGAGCCCGTCCACGTAAATCTTATACTTGTTAATCCCGTAGCAGAACGCAGCTACGTAAAGCCCGATACGGAAAAGGCAGCACAATTCAAGCTGACTCTCGAGCGTCGGGGAATAAATGCTACGATCAGGCGCAGGCTCGGCACCGACATTGATGCCGCATGCGGGCAGCTTCGCCGATCGCATAAAATCGAGGTGTAACATATGAATTATTACGGAAAGACCGACATAGGACGAAAACGAAAAGCAAACCAGGACAACTACTGCATATGCGAGTTAAGTGATAAGGTACTGCTCTGTGCCGTATTCGACGGTATGGGCGGGCATGCCGGAGGAGAGACGGCAAGCGGGATCGCGAGCGAAAAATTCAGCAGCGTTATCCGCGAGACCCTCAGCTCAAAGCTCGATGAGCAGACAAATACTCTCAATCTCACAAGCACACAGATATTCAATGTTCTGACAAAAGCAAAGGACGTCGCCAACACCGCCGTCTACGATGCAGCACAGGAGGACAGCAGACTCTCGGGAATGGGTACGACGCTTGCCGCTGTGCTTGTCAACGGAAATACCGCTTACGCCATGAATATCGGCGACAGCCGTATATACTGCTCGGACAAGGATGAAATACAGCGGATATCCCGCGACCATTCTTACGTGCAGTACCTCATAGACCTCGGGGAGATCACCGAGGAGGAAGCCAAAACAAATGCGAATAAATCCATCATCACAAGAGCTGTCGGTACAGAAGAGAGCGTAGATGCGGACATTTATGAATTTGACTGCGAGGATGTCAGCATACTTCTCTGCTCGGACGGTCTTTCCAATCTCGTCGAGGATGATGAAATGTACAGATTGTTATCCGATGACAACAGCGCCGAGGAATGTGTCGGTGCTCTTATCGACAAGGCAAATGCAGGCGGCGGAACAGACAACATTACCGCCGTTCTCATACGCACCTGACAGCTCGATTCTATCAGAACCGTAAAAAATCGGAGGATGTATGGATAACTACAATAAATATATAGGTAAGATCTTCGACGGAAGATACCGTATCGAGCGCGTCATCGGACTTGGCGGTATGGCAGTCGTATTTTTGGCAACCGACCTCTCATACGGCAGAACGGTTGCAGTAAAGATGCTCAGAGACGACATGGCTCAGGATCCGACCAATGTCAAGCGTTTTCAGAATGAATCAAAGGCTGTCGTTCTGCTCGAGCATGATAACATAGTAAAGATCTATGATGTCAACGTAGACGGAGATATCAAGTATTTCGTCATGGAATACCTCGAGGGCATCACCCTCAAGGAGTATATAAAGAAAAAGGGCAAGCTTGATCCCGACGAGATCATCAGCTGTGCCGAGCAGATACTGAGGGCTCTCGAGCATGCACATTCAAAGGGCGTTATCCACAGAGATATCAAGCCGCAGAATGTTATGCTTCTCAAAAACGGTCAGATAAAGGTGACCGACTTCGGTATAGCGAAGCTGCCGAGCGCAGAAACCGTCACGATGGAGGACAAAGCTATCGGCACGGTATATTATATCAGCCCCGAGCAGGCAAGCGGAAAAAAGGTAGACAGCCGAACCGACATCTATTCGCTCGGCGCTCTTCTCTACGAGCTCGCTACAGGTGTGCTTCCCTTCGAAGGGGACAATTCGGTCAGCATCGCGCTCAAGCATATAAAGGAGGATCCCGTATCCCCGAGAGAGCTCGACCGTCACATTCCCGAAGGCCTCGATCAGCTCATCGTAAAGGCGATGAAGCGCCCGCTTGACGAGAGATTCCAGACGGCAAGCGAAATGCTCGCTCTCACTCTCAAGCTCAAAAAGAACCCGATGTCCAACCTCAGACTGAAGAAAAAGGTGGGACACACAAAGACCAAGGAGCGCGGAGGCACGGCAATGTTCCCCATCGTGCTCGGTGCTACATGTGCCTTCATAATAGCTCTCGCTATAACCGCAGTATATATGATAAACGTGTTCTTCGTAAACACGGATAACACCGCTGAGGACTTTACAGTTTCAAACTATGTGTCTCTGTTCTACTCTGATGCACTCGTAGCGGAGATAGAAAAGTACTTTGTCAAGGTAAACGTAGAGTACGAGTATTCGGACGATTATGAAAACGGCTTTATAATCAAGCAGTCGGTTCCTCCGAGCCTGACAAGAAAAGCAAAAAGCTCGGACATAACGCTCACCGTTTCGATAGGACGGGAGCAGATGAAAATGCCCGACCTACGCTACTACAGCCTTACCGAGGCGATCACCACGCTCAACAACCTCAACTTCGAGCTGAAGATAACCCAGACAAAGCAGGAGGATGACGTTATTGAGGCGGGATATCTGGTTTCCACAGAGCCTGTAGCAGGAACCGTGATCAGCAAGGGAGACACCATCACTCTTGTCGTATCCGAGGGCACGGCGATCCAGTATGTAAGAGTCCCCAATCTCGTATATGACCCGCAGAAGAATAACCGTACCGAGGAAGAAGCATATAAGCTGCTCCACGATGCAGGGCTCAAGATCGGAAAGGTAACGAGGGTCCAGTCTGTAGACCATCCCGAGGGAACCGTCATCGAGCAGTCTCCGAAAGCAAACGAGCGTGTTGCCGCAGGAGTTACCAAGGTAGATCTTGTAATAAGCGGAGGTCTCAACGGTGAGATCACAGGCGACACGATGTTCATGATCGATCTCGCCGAGTACCCTGTAGATGAGGCTATCAGCAAGCTTAATGAGTTCAACTTCTATTTCCAGATAAGCACAGAAAGCGTACCGAGCAAGGACTTCCCCGAGGGTATAGTCGTGGGATCTGATCCTGCACCCGGCACCAAGCTCGAAAAGCGTGCGAAGATCACGCTTCTTGTCAGCTGCGGTCCTCCCGAGGCTGTAGTCATGCCCAGTCTCGTCGGTATGACCGAGGATGAAGCAAGGTCGGCGCTTGCGGCTTATATGATAAAGATCGGCAACATCACCTACGAGGAGTCCGAGACAGTGGAAAAGGACCGTATCTGCTCTCAGAGCATAGCAGAAGGATCCCAGACCGAGCAGGGTGTAACCGTGGATATCGTGATCAGCAAGGGAGCTCCTGCGCCTGAGACAGAGCCCGAGGGCGGAGATGAACAGCCTCCCGCAGACTCAACTACTGCCACCGAGCCTGCCGATTCCACCCCCGCTCCCGTATAATATCAAATATTTAAAAAACAAAGCAGGGATGCAGATGAGCGAAAAAGCCGTCTGCATCCCATAGTATAAAGGAAAGCATGATTGAAAGATCGACTGTAAGCATAAAAGGAAGGATCATCAAGGGCCTTGGCGGACTGTATGATATTCTCACAGATGACGGTGAGATGCTCAGCTGCCGTGCAAGAGGAGTATTCAGACACAAGGACATGACCCCTACGGTAGGAGACAAGGTGGCTGTCCGCTCGGACGGCGACGGAATGTTTATAGAGAGCATAGAGGAAAGAAAGAACGATCTTATCCGTCCTCCGCTATCGAATGTAGACATAATGTTCATCACCTTTGCCGCAACAAAGCCCGAGCCTTCCCTGCTCAATATTGACAAGATGTGCGCTATATGCGAGCATAACAGCATCACCCCGATCATAGTAGTAACAAAAAACGACATAGACAGAGAAAAGGCTGACCAATACGCCCAAATATACAAAAAAGCAGGCTATGCCGCCTTTTCAATAAGCTCGGTAGACGGTGAAGGAACCGAGGAATTCGTCAGCTATGCACGGCGCGAGCTTGCAGGACAATGTGCCGCCTTTGCGGGAGCATCCGGCGTAGGTAAGTCGACCTGCATCAATCTGCTCTTCCCCGGGCTTGAGCTGAAAACGAGCGACATCAGCCGTAAGATCCAGCGGGGAAAGCACACCACGCGCCACGTAGAGCTTTACCCTGTCGAGGTAGACGGCGGTCAGGCTCTGCTCGCAGACACACCCGGGTTCGGTCTTATCGACTTTGTGCGCTTTGACTTTTTTGAGCTCGAAAATCTGGCAGCGTGCTTTACCGAGTTCTATGACTACATAGGTGAATGCAGATACACAAAATGCACCCACAAAAAAGAAGAAGGATGCAAGATCGTGGAGGCTGTCAAGCGAGGTGAAATATCCCGCTCACGTCATGAAAGCTACTGTGCTATCTATGATGAATTCAAAAACAAGAAACACAAGTAAAAAAGCCGAATGCCGCATCATCCTGCCGTTTCTCTCGGCATTGTAATACAACATAAGCGCAAGCCTTATGCATAAGAAAGTGCCTGACGGCACTCTGCTACGCTCCAACCCCGCTATGAATAACGTTTCAACCCCGCTGTCATTCTTGAACGTAGGCGTAGCCGCAGTGAAGAAAGCGACTCGCTTCGCTCGCATGCATTCCGACTACGCATGTATAAGTTCCACCAACCAAATCAAAGATTTGGGGTCTCTCTTATCTGAGCGGGAAGACATAGTAACGTTTCTTTGATCTCCGACTCAGATCCTTCGGTCGGCTAAAGCCTCCCTCGCGAAGCAGATTTTTCGTCAGACGAAGAATGGAGCGGCGAAGA
>JAZMZS010000260.1:0-13336 GCA_045586105.1 Eubacteriales bacterium
AGAGTAGATATAACCGATATAGCAGCATGGTGTAATATAGAGTTTTCCAACTCTTCTAATCCGTTGTATTATGCAAAGAATCTGTATTTAAACGGAGCTCTCGTTACAGACTTGATTATCCCCGACGGCGTGACGAGCATCGGCAATTATGCATTCCGTAACTGCACAAGCCTCATGAGCATCAGCATTCCCGACAGCGTTACGAGCATCGGCAATTATGCATTCCGTAACTGCACAAGCCTCACGAGCATCAGCATTCCCGACAGCGTTACGAGCATCGGTGAGTATGCGTTCGATAACTGCACAAGCCTCACGAGCATCAGCATCCCCGACAGTGTGACGAGCATCGGCAGTTCTGCATTCCGGAACTGCACAAGCCTCACGAGCATCAGTATCGGCGAGGGTGTGACAAGCATCGGCAGTTATGCATTCGAATACTGCACAAGCCTCACGAGCATCGAAGTAGATACAAGCAACCCGGTATATCATAGCAAAAACAACTGCATAATCAAAACTGCCGATAAAACTCTTGTTTTAGGTTGCAAGAACAGTGTCATTCCTGCAGACGAAAGCGTGACAAGCATTGGAAATTATGCATTCTATAGCTGCACAAGCCTCACTAGCATCGACATCCCCGACGGTGTGACAAGCATCGGCAGTTATGCATTCCGTGGCTGCAGCAGCCTCACGAGCATCAACATTCCCGACAGTGTGACGAGCATCGGCTCTTATGCATTCTATGGCTGCAGCAGCCTCACGAGCATCAACATTCCCGACAGTGTGACGAGCATCGGCAGTTCTGCATTCTATAACTGCTACAGCCTTACAAGTATCGATATTCCCAACGGTGTAACGAGTATTGAATCTTATACATTCTTGGGATGCTCAAGTCTTGCAAGTGTTACTATTCCCGATAGTGTGACAAGCATCGGCAGCGGGGCGTTTTATGGATGTGAAAGTCTCACAAGCATCAATATCCCATCCGGTGTGACAAGCATCGGATCGGATGCGTTCAGATCGTGTATCGGTATCACGAGCCTGGTCATTCCTTCTTCTGCTACCGATATTGGTCATGGTGCTTTTTTCGGAGTCCCGCTTACCGAGCTTACAGTGCCTTTTGTTGATATCTCAATAGAAGATATGTTTAGGTTGAACGAAAAAGGCGCGTTCAATGAAGGATATGTTCCTGACACCTTGAAAAAGATCGTTATCAACGGCGGTACTTATACCGAGGGCTTTTTCGAGGGTGTTCGAAGCATAGAATCTCTGACTATTGATTGTGATCATATTGACCTGTCAGATTTTCCTCACGATTTAATTGTAAATCTAAAATCGTTAGAGCTTTTCTCCGGTGTCAGCTCCATTCCCGCCGGCGTATTGTCGGGAGCAAGCTCGCTTCAATCTGTTACTCTTCCGTTTGTAGGAGGAAGTGCGGATACTAACGAGACCTTCGGTCATGTCTTCGGTACTGCCGAATACGAGGGCGGTGCTGCAGTTAAGCAGTATTATGCTTCGGGTGCTTACAACACCTACTATATTCCCGAGAGCCTGAAGAGCGTGACGGTCTTAGGCGGAAACATAAACTACGGCGCATTCGACGGATGCGGCATGATCACGAGCATAGCTCTCCCCGAAGGTGCGGCAAGCATCGGTGACGTAGCGTTACGTAACTGTATCGGCATAACCTCGCTGAAAATTCCGTCCGGTGTAAGAACCATCGGAGCAAAAGCGTTCTACGGCTGTAAGACGCTCAAGGACATTATCATTCCCGAGGGTGTAGAGAGCATCGGCAACGAGCTGTTCTACGGCTGCAGCGCTCTTGAGAGCGTAAGCATTCCTTCCACGCTCGGCACCGTCAGCTCTAAGGCATTTTACAATTGCACGGGTATAAAGACCGTCAGCATTGCCGAAGGCATTACAGCTATAGGTGACTATGCCTTCTATAATTGCAAGAGTATTACGGAGCTTGTTATTCCATCGGGTGTAGGATCGATAGGCGCGGGAGCGTTCCGCGGGCTTTCCGCAATTACGGAGATCTCGATCCCTGCGGGGGTCAGCTCTATCGGAGACTACGCATTCCGTGACTGCAGCAAGCTTAAGATCGTTTATCTGACACATAGCGTCGTTACTGTAGGCAACGGTGTCCTTCAATCGGCAAATGCGCTTACCGATATCGTTTACTGCGGCAGTCCCGAGCAGTGGAACAGCATTAAAAAGGGAAGCAACAATGCGGTCTTATCCGCTGCAGCCCTGACGTATCATTTAAACGAAGAATTCGAAGGGAAAGTGCCTACATGTACCGAAACCGGCTGGAAGGAATACACCGTCTGTACCCTGTGCGGATACTCTACCTATGAGCAGCTTGGCTTGCTTGAGCATGATTGGTTCGGATGGACAGAGCTTATAGCACCCACTTGCATAAAGATAGGCTTTGAAGCAAGATTGTGCGGCGAATGCGGTCTTGATGAGTATAATCTCATTATGCCCACGGGACATACGATGACACTCATCGGTGCATCGGCTCCTGCTTGCACAAGCGTCGGTTGGAACGAGTACGAAGCCTGCACCAAGTGTGATTTCTCCACATATGAGGAGATTCCCGCACTCGGTCATGACTGGAGCGAATGGGCTGAAACGATAGCACCGACATGTACTCAGGTCGGGCTTGAGACGAGGAGCTGTGCAGTATGCAACGAGCAGGGCAGCAATGTTATTCAGCCGAGACATGACGAGATCATCCATGAGGCAAAAGCACCGAGCTGTACCGAGGTCGGCTGGTACGAATATACGACCTGCAGAGAATGCGGTTATTCCGATTACAGCGAGATACCTTCGCTCGGCGGACATGAGTGGGGGCTGTGGCGTATACACATTCAGCCCACAGCCGATCGTGATGGCTTCAAATCGAGACAATGCGCAGTATGTAATGAAACCGAAAATGACTATGCATCATATGCGTCGGGTGACATTGACGGTGACGGATCCTTGACCAACAGCGATATGACGGTCGCCGTGAGGATCCTGTCGGGCTGGGAGACAGAGGACGACATAGCGGTGATAGATGCAAACTATGACGGAGTTATTACAAACAGAGATATAATAGCTATCCTTCAGAGACTTTCGGGATGGAATTAAAGCACAAACCTATCTACGCCGCGGCGTACTGAAAATCATGACATCATCGTTCACATAAAAAATGAAGCAGAACCGTATTCGATCGAGAATACGCGTTCTGCTTCGTTTTTGTTGCATAGGAAATTACGAAAAAGTAATGTCGTTAGCTTGCGAGGCTTGCCTCGCATAGCCTTCCCCGGCTGGGGGAAGGTGTCGCCGAAGGCGACGGATGTGGTCGCTCCGTAAGGTTTTAGCGTCGACCTCACCCCGCTGTCATCCTCGAGCGGAACGCAGTGAAGCGAAGGATCTGAGCGGGAGATGAAAGTGACGGTCTTGAGCAAATCTGATTGCTGCCTGACACTAAGTTATTCTCCGATAAGATCACATTCGGTAATTCCGACAGCCGCTCTTGAGTGTGTATCACCATTCGGATGCGCTTCGTTGTGATCTTGTCAAAGCGGTATTCCTCAAACGCCTCGTCCGTGGTTATCCTGAATTTATCGGAATGAGAAACTGTACAAAGCTTGCGTACTGCCTTGCTAAGACGATCATTTTTTTCTATGATTAAGATTATCATAAACAAGAATGAAGCACTATGCAAAAATCTCAGTACATATTCTGATTTTCACGCAGGTTCAAAAAAGAACCGCCCGCCTCGGTCAAGCGAAGCGGGCAGGGAAGAGTATGTATGCTATAGCCGAGGAGAGTTGAACTCATATCGGTTTTAAACGATATTTTTGCCCATGTCTGCGTTGCCCGAGTTCGGAGTACGATAGTACACCTTCACTCGATGCGCACAGACCTCAAACAAAAATCTCTGTTTAAAACTCGCGTAGCGACCCTCACACACGGATTTTTGAGCAGAGATGGGCTATCTGAGTGCAGACATATAGGCATATGTCAAACGAAGAGAGTCAATTTGCGCCGAAAATCCGTATAGGGGTTCCCCGAAAGAACGAAGTTCTTTTGGGGGTTCACGTATCGGCGGTATTAGTTCGACTCTCCTCGGCTATAACGTCAGCCTTTGAGCTTGTTCATCATTTCCTCGGGGAGAACGTGTTCAGCTCCGTCGTATGCAAGCGAATAAGCAAGGTTGTTGAAATTATGTCTCAGGAAAGGTCTTACGAGCAACGGTTCTTCTGCATAATATCCTTGTATAAAGTGATCTGCAAGACAATTCTCGAGCAGTCCGTTTGAACCAGGCTTTGTTATCATTTCATACAAACCCGCTTCTTTTGCCGTGGGCTGCTTTTTAATTTCTGATAAGAATTCCGCAACCGCCTCTTTTCCTACGATTCCCTTGCCGCAGGACACGTGAGTGATGTCGAGGCTGGATAGATCATCGCTGCGCGCATCCTCAAGTCTGATAATATTATCGACGGAATAGTCGAAATCGGGAAGCGACGCCTTGCGGTAGACAGATACTCCGTAATAATCGCGGTATCTGATAAGAATATTGTCATTGCTCGCGCTTTTTAGTGAAAATACGCCCGTTTGGTATAATGAGTGATAATGAACAGCCGTTTTTTTCTCTCCCTCTACGTATGCGAGAAATTCAATATCCCCGAGATACCATAGTACCCCTTTGTCATCCAAAAGCTTGTATTCCACTCCGTCCGGACTTACGATATTTCCATTTTCAGCGACCGTGAAACGCCCTTTGTTTTCGGGCACGGAAGAAACGAACAAAAGTGTCAGGATGAACACGATAACTAATGCTGACGATATGATAATACGTTTCATGTAACTCCTTTCGCAGATAGAAGCTTATACTGCTTTTTGTCGGTTTTTGTCTCAACCGTTTCGGTTTGGCGTCTTTCTGAAATGATTATAACATGTTTTCGGTAAAAAAGCAACGGCAAATCAGCGTACTGTACAAACGGCTGCATTTCCGCTTGCGCAAAGCGCAACATCATTGGGCAAAGCCCACATCATTGCGAAGCACATCATTTGCACGCAGTGCAACATCGTTCATTTGTGTCCGCAAGCGGACAATGATGTTCTCGCTTTGCTCGAAATGATGTTGACCTTCGGTCAAACGATGTTGTGTCCGCAGGACACAAATGAAAAAAACCAACTCGTAAGAGTTGGTTTTTTTGGCAGAGGAATAGGGATTCGAATTCTCGCCTGCGGGCTCGGTCGGGTTGGCTCTGACAGCCGTTTAGGCTGTCATTCACTCCCAACCCGTTCGAATCCCTTTCGATTATTGCAAAACAAAAAAAACCACCCGCTTGGGTGGTTTTCCGTTTTGGCAGAGGAATAGGGATTCGAACCCCAACAAACAGAGTCAGAGTCTGTCGTGCTACCGTTACACAATTCCTCTATATTGAAACCGACTCTCTTGACGACTTCGTTATTATAGCAGATGTTTTTTCGTTTGTCAATATAGTTTTTTGCATTTTTTAAAAAAATATTCAAAAAAACGTCAAAAAACTTTTTGATGGGTCAAACTACGATAAATAACCCTTCATAAGCTCGGTAAGAGCAGTCCTCGATTCGAGCTTTGCAAAGTTCAGAAGGCGCTTGATCCTGTACTTGACCGTGTTTTCCGAAACGTGGAGCTTGTCTGCGATGTCGATGTATTTTTCTTTCTTGACAAGCGAGCGCATTATCTCAAGATCGAGTGAATCGCATTTCTCGAGTAGCTGCTCGGCAAGCACGATCTCGTTTATGTGAGGATCGGCAAAAAAGCTGTTGTGCGGAGCTGAGGTCTTGTCGGAATTGATGACAGAGCGCATCTTGCTTATCGGTATATTTGCAGTGCTTGCCCTTACGTCTATCTCACATCCGAGCCTGAGCACCGAGCTTGAAATACTGTCTGTGCCGGCAAGCTGTCTGTACATCTTTACAGCATGGATCCCAACGCTTTTGCAGTCGAGCAGAGCCAGGGTAAGCTCGTTCGTTGTGCTTTTTGACAGGGAAGAATCACCGAAGGATGCTACGAATATATCGTCCGGGACCTTGATGCCGTTAGCCCCCAGCATCTGAAGCAGAATAACTGTGGACACGTCGTTTGTGCCGATGACGGCATCGTAATCAGCGCATACGGAAATAAAGGACTCACATGTGTTGCGCGTCATCCCTCTGAAATAGAAGATGTCCTTCTGATCGAAATGCTCACCGTTTCTTCCTCTATAAGATAGAAATGCATCCGTTTTTATCTTGTCGGCGGGGGATTCGAGGCTTACCGCAAACAGAGCCACGCGCGTCCTTCCGCAGAGAACGTAATAATCGAGAAGATCATTGACCGCCTTTTTGTAGTCCATAAGAACGAATCCCGTTGCATTGATATCGTCGGTCGAATCATATCCAACAACGACAGGCTTGACGTTCTGATTTGCGAGCAGGGAACAGATGCCCTTTGTCCAGTTGTAGGTGCCGGAGAGTATTATAGCTACGCCGTCGGCAGAAATGTCCTTAGGGAAGACCGAGCTGTCAAGACCGCACTCAACGACCTTTATGTCATCTCCCTTGCGCTTGACCTCGTCTTTTATTCCCTTGAGATACTGCGCTATCCAATGAGCGGTGCTTCCTTCCTGGTAAAATGCGTATACGTTCATGGCATCCTCCGTGCATTTTCACGCTTTTTGTAAAAAGGTATATTATTATACATCAAACCAACACAATTGTCAAGACAAAATTAAAATTACTAAAAAAATTGTACTTTGACTTGATACAGCGGCGATCCTGTTATATAATTAGGATGTAAACTTTTGCAACAAATTATATTATTTAACGGAGAAGATGAAAATGGCAAAGAAAACAGTAACAGAATTTCAGCCCCTGACCATCCCGACATACCAACCGGGTGCGCCCGAGTCTCTTCCCATGTTCTTTGAGAAGAAGCCTTACCAGGGAGCAAGCGGACATCTCTATCCTGTCCCCTTCACGACCAAGATCAGCGACGAGAAGACAGACGTTACCTATAACGCTGCTATTCTCGAGAACGAGTACATCAAGGTCGAGGTGCTTCCCGAGATCGGAGGAAAGATCCAGAGAGCGCTCGATAAGACCTCGGGATATGATTTCGTATATCACAACGAGGTCATCAAGCCCGCAATGGTCGGACTTGCAGGACCGTGGGTATCCGGCGGTATTGAGTTTAACTGGCCTCAGCACCACAGACCTACTACCTACATGCCTCTTGAGGCTACTATCACCGAGGACGCAGACGGCGAGAAGACCGTTTGGGTAGGTGAGGTCGATCCTCTTCACAGAATGAAGGGTATGGCAGGTATCACCGTACCGAGCGGCAGAAGCTACGTTCAGGCTAAGGTACAGGTATACAACCGCACTCCCTTCCCCCAGCAGATCATGTGGTGGGCTAACCTCGCAGTAGAGATCAACGAAAACTACAGAGTAGTATTCCCGCCCGACGTTGAGTGGGTAAACGACCACGACCGCAGAGCCATCCTTGAGTGGCCTATAGCTAAGGGTGTATACCACACCGCTCGTCCCTTCGACTTCGGTGACGGAACCGATATCCACGACGTAAGCGCAGTAAGAGTTCCTTCCTCTTACCTTATTTCCAAGGGACAGTGCGACATGGACTTCGTTGCAGGCTATGACGAAGGCAAGCAGGCGGGCGTCGTTACCGTCGCTGACCATCACATCTCTCCCGGTAAGAAGATGTGGCATTGGGGTAACCATCCCTTCGGTGACAAGTGGTGCGCTAACCTCACCGACAACGGCTCCAAGTACATAGAGCTTATGACCGGTGTTTACACAGATAACCAGCCCGACTTTACCTGGGTAATGCCTTACGAGACGAGAACCTTCGATCAGTTCTGGTATCCCGTAAAGAACATCGGTGAAGTAAAGAACGCGACCATCGACGCAGCTGTAAACTGCGAGATGAGAGACGGCAAGCTTTACCTCGGCTACTACGCTACCGGTGTATTCAACGGCTGCAAGATCGTAGTTAAGGAAGCAGGCAAGGTAGTCTTCGAGGACACCTGCGACCTCTCTCCCGAGAACACCTACGAGAAGTATATCGACGGCAGCTTTGACTACGACAAGATCAGCGCTACTCTTACCTCCGCTGACGGCAAGGTGCTCGTAGCACACAAGCCCTATATCCGCGGAAACAAGAAGCCGATCGCTCCCAGAAAGCCCGCTACTCCTCCCGCTGAGATCGAGACCATTGAGGAGCTCGTGCTCAACGGAAAGCATCTCGTACAGTACAAGCACTTCGCATACGAGCCCACCGATTACTTCAGAGAGGCTCTCCGCCGCGATCCCGGCGACTCTCGCGCCAACACCGAGATGGGTAACTTCTATCTTGCAAGAGGTGAGTTCGAGACTGCTATCGAGTACTACGACCGTGCAATCGCAAGACTTACCATCAGAAATGACAACCCCGCGGATACCGAGGCTCTCTACCACAAGGGATTGGCTCTGAGATATCTCGGCAGAATAGACGAGGCTTATGACGCTCTTTACAGAAGCGCATGGCAGTATAACTACATGTCGGGTGCTTACTACGCACTTGCTTGTATCGACTGCAAGAGAGGCGACTTCGAGCTTGCTCTCGATCACCTCGAGACCTCTCTCAGCGTAAATGTCAAGAACCTCAACGCACTCAAGCTCAAGTGGGCTATCACCCGCGACGAGGCAGTTCAGGCACAGATCGATGCTCTTGACCCGCTCTTCGAGGTACAGTGCGAGAAGCACGAGTACTATATCGACCGTGCTATCGACTTTATGAACGCAGGCTTTAACGATCTCGCTATCGCAGAGCTTGAAAAGGCAGATAAGACCAAGCCCATGGTTCTTTACTACCTCGCATACCTCAAGGGAGACCGCGCTCTCGTTGCAGAGGCTGACGCTCAGTCCTGGAAGTGCTGCTTCCCCGCAAGACTTGAGGACATCGCTGTTCTTAAGTGGGCTGCAACACCCATGGCTGACTACTATCTCGGATGCCTCTACTATGACCGCCGCCGTTACGATTGCGCTATCTCCAGATGGACGAGCGCTATCCGCGGTATTCCCACCTTCGGTCCCGCATACCGTAACCTCGGTATCGCATACATGGACAAGAAGCATGACCTCACCGGTGCTAAGCTCATGATGGAAAAGGCAGTTGAGCTTATGCCCGATGATACCCGTGCATTCTACGAGCTCGTTCAGCTCTACAAGAACGGCAATCTTTCGCTCGAAGAGAGACTTTCTCTGCACGACGCTCACCCCGAGCTTACCGCTCAGCGTGACGACTGCACTCTTGACAAGTCTATCATCTACACCGAGCTTGGCAGATATTATGATGCGAAGAACATCCTCCTCGGCCACCGCTTCCATACCTACGAGGGCGGCGAGGGTAACCTCACCCGCCACCACGCATGGCTCCAGGCACTGCGCGGCTTCAAGGCTCTTGAGGACGGAGATGCTAAGCAGGCTCTCGCCGAGTTCGAGGCAGGCTACACCTTCCCGCTCTGCTACGGAGAGGAGAAGAACTACTTCGCTCAGGAATCTCACCTCAACTACGGTATGGCTTGCGCATACGAGGCACTCGGTGACTCCGAGAACGCAGCTAAGTATCTTGAGCTTGCTTGCCACGAGACCTCCGCTCCCACCGAGATCAGCTACTTCAGGGCACTTGCTCTCTATAAGAGCGGCAAGATCAACGAGGGAAGAGCACTTCTCGAGCAGATGATCGAGCTTGGACAGACCACCATCAAGAACAAGGACGTTCCCGCATACTACGGGGTCGGCTCTCCCACGCCTATGCCCTTCGAGTACAACTTCGACGAGAGAAACACCGTCAAGGGTCAGCTTCTCATCGCGTTTGCTAAGCTTGGACTCGGATTCCCCGCAGAGGCTAAGGCTATCGTCGAGGAGATCAAGAAGCTCGACAGAACCAACTTCGGCGCTTACGCGTTCAGCGTATTCTGCAAGTAATAATCAGAATTCTACACTTTACCCTTACCGCTGCTTCGCGGCAAGGGAAAAGTGCTATTTAGGGCAAGGTTTTGTTCAGAGTGCACAAATTACACAAACTTGCGTTGTCAATGTTGCTTTTTATTATGTAATATGTGCACATGTTTGAACGCAAATTCCTTTGCAAAATCGACAAAAACATACCTGAAATCCAAAAAGGAGGGATCGGCTTGTTTAAAAAACGCTGTCTGATCTCGGCGGCGGTATCTCTCGTGCTTCTCGTCAGCCTCTGTGCCTGCGGTAATAATGCCGAAACGACCGAGGGGGTCACCGAGCAGGGCGGAGATACTGCGACCGTAGACGGAATAACATACGGTGATATAAAAATATCCTCCATATCCGAGCTTAATACGGAGCATGAGGTGGATTCTCACAAGAATGCAGTCGGTACTTCGACCTTTGAGGTCAACTTCCGTGAGTTTTACGAGGTCTCGAGAAAGTCTCTCGGCACTACTACACCGTATTATCCGAGAATAAAGCAAATAAAGGACGGAAGCTATATCCTGTTCTTTAATTCGGGTGAAACGGGACCCTCGGTAAAGTACGCTACCAGCACCGACCTCGTCGAGTGGTCGGAGCCCAAGTTCCTCTTTGAGGAAGAAAAGTCAACTGCTTACGCGACCTGCGATGCTGTAGTACTTGATAACGGAGACATTCTTGCTGTCGCTTCCTTCAGACCGAAGGACTGGGGCGCTTATACCACGCAGATGGATAAGTCGGGACTCGTTACCCGCCGATCTACCGACGGAGGCAAGACCTGGTCGGATATGCAGACGGTATATCTCGGTATGAACTGGGAGCCTTACCCGATGCAGCTTAAGAGCGGTGAGGTGCAGATATACTTCACGCATACCGCGCCTTACACTCACTTGTACGGATACAACAGCACGATACGCTCCTCGGGCTCCGCTATCATCCGTTCCTTTGATAACGGAAAGACCTGGACGCCTAACGTCACCTCCGCTCCATATGCGGCTGACCGCGTAATGCAGACCTACATAGGAATGCAGCAGGGGCAAAAGTTCTTCAATGACCAGATGCCCGTAGCCACCGAGCTTCACAACGGTACTATAATGCTCGCATGTGAAACGCTGAATCTTAATAAGGAGTTCCGCGTCAGCGTAGGACTTTCGTATGATAACTGGAAGACCCCTCTCGGCATAGAAGAGGAGGGACCTGCGGATAAGTTCGCTACCAAGACCCACGGCTCCGGACCCTATACCGCACAGATGCAGAGCGGCGAGACCGTCGTTGCCTATCATGCAAACGGCACGAATCTGATCGTAGGTAATTCCGAAGGTAAGAGCTTCTCGGCTGCATTCAAGCCCTTCGAGGGACTGAGCAAGACTTATTGGGGAGCACTCGAGGTGCTTGGCGGTCACAAGATTCTCTCTGTACACGATGATGATTCGAAGGTCGGCAACGTAGAGGTAAGACGTATTACCTATGGAACGCTCTACCTTGATCATGATCTTGCTTCCAAAAAGCAGACCGTTACAGTTGACGGTGATCCGTCAGATTGGTCTGACAACAAGGATGCATCCTTTATCGGATCTGTATCTCAGGCACAGGCTTCCGTAAGGTTTGCAGAGGATGACGAGAATATCTATATTCTTGTTGAGCGCCTTGACGAGTATCTTGATTCCGCAAAGGACACGGTATCCGTATTCTTTGCAGCTGAGGAAAGCGAAGAGTACTATAAGATCGTTGTCGGAGCAAAGGGGCTTGTTTCCGTGCAGAAGTTCCAGAACAAGCGTCCCTCCGATTACACGGGCGCATGTGAGGCAAAGACGGTATGTGTCGGTACCGTGGATGCTCAGGATGACAAGGACACGGGATTTGTAAGCGAGATCAGCTTCAAAAAGTCGGATGCCGGTATTTCGACCGGCAGCGGCATCAGAGTCTCTCTCATGCTTGCAAACAAGGATGACCGCGAGGAGTTTGCGGTCGACAACCTGCTTCTCCACAGCATGACCGATGTAAAGACCTGGCAGTATGTCAGATTTGAATAATCGTTTAATAACGATAAGGAGATAATATTATGAAAAAAAGGATTTTGGCACTTACCCTTGCGGCGCTGATGCTCGTTCCCGCTCTTGTTTCATGCGAAAACGAGGCGCAGACCACCCAGCCTGCAGAGACACAGGCACCCGCTGTGACCGAAAAGGATGCCCCCGAGCTTTCGGGACAGACCTATAACGGTTCAAAGTACACCATCCTTGTAGCAAACTCGGGAATCGGAAAGATGAATGACTTTTCCGATGAGAACAAGGACAACTACTCGAGAGTTGCTTCCGCAAACTACAAGAAGATCACCAAGGTCCAGGAGCTCTATGACATTGAGATAGAGGATGTTCAGGAGTTCGGAGCTTCGGGAGGAAACGGCGGCGGATATACCAAGGTAACACAGGATTTCGCATCCGGACTTTCCTCTTACCATCTCTGCATGCTCGGAACCTATGATGCTGCAGCTCTTGCTATTGACGGTTTCCTTTACGATCTCAATGCGCTTGACTATGTTGATCTTTCCGCAAAATGGTGGGATCAGGACGCGAACAAGGATCTCTCCATCTACGGCAAGATGTTCTACACCACAGGTGATATAAGCACTGTAGATAACCTCGCTACCCATATCATTCTTTTCAACAAGAAGCTCGCTGCCGAGCACAACATCGAGGATCTTTACTCGAGCGTTACCGAGGGCAAGTGGACTACGGATAAGTTCCTTTCCTATGTAAAGCTTGTCGGAAACGACATAAACGGTGACGACACCATGAATGAGAATGACAAGTACGGTCTTCTTACCTGGAATGACGTTCTTCAGGCATCCCTCTCCGGCTCGAGAGTAAGGATCGCACAGACCAACTCCGACGGCGAGATAGAGCTTTCTCTCTATTCCGACAAGTCTGTTTCTCTTATCAACAACCTCAGCGAAGTCTTCAATGACGGTACGAAGGTATATAACTATACTACCAGAAATATGGGCGGCACACAGCCCTCCGCCACCTATGATAAGGAGCGCGACAATATGTTCAACGAGGATAGAGCGCTCTTCTATGCAACGGTATGTAATACCATCCCCCGCCACAGAGACTCTCAGACGCTTGACTTCGGTATCCTTCCTTATCCTAAGTACGATGAGGCTCAGGAGACCTACGGTTCTTACGTCGGCGCTTCTTACTCGGGCATGATCTGCGTAGAGAGCACCATCGAGGACAAGTCTTATGTCGGTACTGTTCTTGAATCTCTCGCTTACGAGGGAATGAAGGAGACTACACCCGTATAC
>JAZMZS010000261.1:0-2693 GCA_045586105.1 Eubacteriales bacterium
CTGCGGCTGCGCCTCCGTTCAAGAATGACAGCGGGGTTGTGACTTTGAATAAAATGATTATGAGCGCAGCAGAGTGCCGTCAGACACTTTTTTGTTTCATCATCCCTGATAGAGAGCCATGAAGCGGCGGCTTTCGTTTACCGCATCGACAAGCGCGGCGACCGAATCGGGGTCGGGCTCGTCTGTGACCTTCTTTTCTGCCGCGCCGTAGAGGAGCGAGAAGATATCCGTCGAATAGGAGGTATCGGGGAGGAAGTCATAGAAGGCGGTGCCTTCATCGAGCATGCAATCCTCGAGCATCATTGCCTGTGCTTCGTTCCAGTAAGCGATATCATCGATCAGCTTGTACTCGAGTGCCTTTGAGGCGAGGAAGGTCCTGCCGTCGGCTATTTTACGGACATCCTCCTTTTTGAGGCTGCGGTTCTTTGCTACGGTATCGACAAAGAGCTCGTGCATTTCACGGAGCTGCTCCTCGTACATTTCCTTCTGCTCCTCGGTAAGGGGTGAATACATGCTTCCCATAGCCTTGTTCTCGCCTGCGGTGAGCTCTGTGACCGTGATGCCGAGCTTTTCGAGAAGTCCGGAGATCTCGAGGTGTGTTCCGTAGGTAACGCCGATAGAGCCCGTGGTGCAGAACTTGCTTGCGATTATCTTATCGGCGTGGCAGCCTATCCAGTAGCCGCCGCTTGCCGCCATGTCAGCAAAGTAAGCGTACACGGGTCTGCCCGTTGTCTGCTTGTATTCCACGATAGCACGCGAAAGCTCATCTGTTGCCGTGACCTCGCCTCCGGGGCTGTTGATGTAGAGCATCAGTCCGGTGTTTGTGTCATCGAGCGCAAGCTCTCTGAGCGTATCTATGTAGAAGACCTGGTTATAGGAGGAATAAGTGCCGTAGAGCGAGGTCGTGACGTAATCGCCCGCTATCTCTGTATCGATGTAGAGCACGGCAACGTATTCCTCGCCCGTGCCGGGAAGCACCGAGCTTGTATCCGGCTCTATCGATGCGACCGCAACGGCGAGCAGTACAACGATTATTAAAAACACCGCAACGCCGACAAGGATGAAGGGCCATACGGGCCTTTTCTTTTTGCTCTCGTTCTGAGCGGAGAAGGAGGGTGCGGTGTATACGGGTGGCGCAAAGCGGGGTGCAGAGGCGCCGGAGTAACCTGCGTAGGGGTTATAATATCCGCCGTTTTGCTGTGAAGCACCCTGTCCCGCGTACTGCTCTCTGCGCATGGGAATAAATCCGCCTGCAGGCGCCGAGCCCTGCTGAGGCGCTTGTGTAAACGGCTGCCCCGCATTCTGAGTAAATGAGTGCTGAGGCTGCTGAGGTGCGGGCTGCTGCTCGGGGGTGTTGTTCTGTCCCGGGGCGTTGTCACGGTTGAGAATTACCGTGTTGTCGGACTCGGGTGAGGGCGTGCCCTCGGGGGTGATGCTGTTTTCGTTGTAGTTGTCCATTTTTGTCTCCTTTAATTATGGTCATCGCAATCGTGGAAGGATCCGTCGTCCGATTCCATGAACTCACGTGCGCTGATGCGTTTTTTATCTCTTTCTGCTTCTACCATGTCGGAGAGAAGCTGCTTTACCTTCTTTGATCTTTTGATCTTGAGGATGTCGATCTCGGGGGTCGACTTGTCGGCGGTACACAGGTGTATCGTTCCGAGCCCGAATATGCGCTGACCAAACGGTCTGACAAGCGTAAGGTCAAGTATCCTCCAGAGGCGGATCTCCTCCTCCTTCTTAGAGAAAACGCCTGTCTCGATCAGCAGCTTTTCTTCTGTCAGCTTGTAGGTGGTAAAGCTGAGCGGAAGACCGAGAAAAGTGCGTTTTTTGTCTTTCCATACAAATTCTTCCATAGCGGGATCTCCTTTTTGGTTGTATAAGATTTTCATTTGTTTTCGTAATAAAGCTCACCGTTTTTATAGTATTCGAGCGCGGCATGCAGAAATTCCACAGTAACGCCGAAGTGCTCGGCAAGCTCCCATTCCTCGGTGATGCCGCGTGCCATGAGAGTGTCGAGGCGCTCCTTTGGCAGGGTATGCGTTATTGCCCAGACCGTCGCCCGTCTCTCGAGCTTGTCTCTTGTCAGAAGAGGAGAGTGGATGCAGTAGAAGGCATCCGTCTCGCAATGCCCGAGCTCGTGGGCAAGACAGACCGCGCGCTCGCCTGATTCTGTCAGCCGTGCGCTGTCTATCCCGATAAAGCAGACATCCCCGAGCTTTGCCGAGACCGAGCGGGTCTTTGGCAGGGGAAAGTCGTATACGCTTGTTCCGCGCCCCTGCGCATATTCGGTCAGCTTTTCTTCGAGCGTCATGTAACCGCCTCCTTTCGTTTGTTTTAATGATAGCCGATGTTCCGTACCGAATAACGGACTTCGGCGCGGGATGCATCGCAGGTGAGTGAAGCTCCATCCCCGCTGTCATCCTCGAGCCTCGCTTGCATATTTTCCGTCACCGCTCGACTATTCCTCCTCGAGCCCGCTCGCTGAGAAATAGTCAGCCGAGAACCTGCAAGCTCGCATGCGAGCTTACAGAACCTCGGGCGCTTACTTCAGATCGAGCGCGACTCGGTTTTCGGTTACGTATGCAAATACGCGCCCTCAACCTTGCGCTCCGATCTTCGTCTGACGAAAAATCTGCGTCGCGAGGTAGGCTTGTGCGGCTGGGGTTCCCCAAGTGATGCTTGCATCGCTT
>JAZMZS010000262.1:0-2226 GCA_045586105.1 Eubacteriales bacterium
CCTTGGCTCACAGAACGACATGGCTACGATCCGACTTGGATGACCACTCCTCGCTTGCAGCTATCGAGTGCCGCGCGGTCGACGATATGGTATGTATCCTCGGTCAGCGGGCAGTGCAGGGAGATAATATCGCTTTTCTCAAACAGCTCATCGAGGGTTACGTAACGGACGCTCTCACCGTCTTCAACGCTCTCTGCGGGGAACTTGTCGTATGCGAGCACCTTCATTCCGAAGCCTCTGCATATATCAATAAACACTCTGCCGATCCTTCCCGTACCGATAACACCTACCGTCTTTCCGTGAAGGTCAAAGCCGGTCATTCCCGCAAGCGAGAAGTTGAAGTCGCGCGAGCGGATGTAAGCCTTGTGTATCCTCCTGACCGAGGTCAGAAGAAGAGCCATCGTGTGCTCTGCAACGGCATACGGCGAGTATGCGGGAACGTGGAGCACGTGTATCCTTCCGTGCGCGTGCTTCATGTCTACGTTGTTGAAGCCCGCGCATCTGAGTGCGAGTATCTTTATGTCAAGCTCTGCGAGGCGGTCGATCACTCGGGCGCTTACGGTGTCGTTTACGAATACGCACACACCGTCCGAGCCTGCCGCAAGCTCTACCGTGTCTTCGTTGAGCTTGGTTTCAAAATACTTGAAGCTGACCCCGTGAGCATCGCCGTATCTATCAAACGATGGCTTGTCATAGGGCTTCGCGTCAAAAAAAGCAATTTTTATTTTTTTCATTTCATGGACCTCCTTGCTTTTCTGAGATCATTATAGTATAATGAAAGCAATAATTCTGTTGAAATTTCAACAAAAAGGTGAGAAATTGAAAAGATATTTAAAAGTTTTACGTGAATGCAGTCTGTTTTGGGGGATATCCGACGAGGATATGCTCAGGATGCTTTCATGCATGGATGCAAGGGTCGAGGCATTTGACAAAAAGTACACTGTCTTTTCCGAGGGAATAAAGGCAAGATACGTCGGCATTCTTCTTTCGGGAGAGGCGCAGTGTGTGCGCGTTGATTACAACGGAAACAGGAGCATAATTTCGGATATACGCCCATCCGAGCTTTTCGGGGAAGCGTTTGCTTGCGCTGAGGTCGCAAGTCTTCCGATCTCGGTCATCGCATCCGAGCCGTGCGAGGTGATGCTTATCGACAGCACGCATATCCTCCATACCTGCGCAAACCACTGTAGCTTTCATTCGCAGATGATCTATAATCTCATGCGTGATCTTGCAAAAAAGACACTGAGATATTACAAAAAATCCGAAATAACCTCCTGCAGGACCACAAGAGACAAGCTGATGGCTTATCTGGCAATGACCGCAAAGGAGGTCGGCTCGGACAGCTTTGAGATACCGTTTGACCGTCAGGAGCTCGCAGATTATCTTGAGGTGGACAGAAGCGGTCTTTCGGCTGAGATAAGCAAGCTGAAAAGAGAGGGCGTGCTTGACTCGAAAAAGAATTGGTTTGAGCTTCTCTGAGTGATAATAGAAAAAATACCGTTCATGCGTAGCGTGAACGGTATTTTTTGTGTTGATTTAAGTCAGGATCAGAACTTTCCGCCGCCTCCACCGTGTGTTCTTCCCGAGGAAGAGGTATGCGTCGAGGATCCCGAGGAGCTTGACTCCTTGGGGCGGGGAACACGGTTGAGTGTTCTGTAGAGGAAGAATTCGTTTGCATAAGTGACGTTCATGCTTCCGTTTCGCACGTACTGGGTGGCTCTCGGCTGAAGCGCAACGCTCTTGAGCTTGCCCTTCATCACGCCCGTGACGATGAGGGATATCACGAATGCTATCGCAAGGCATATAAGAAGAGTCCATATCGGCTCGAACGGCTCCTTCGGCATGAAGTCTCCGTCATAAGGCTCACCTGTACGCGCCTGAGTAACGAACTTGTCGCACAGGTCGGCAAAGGTAACAAAGGCATCCTTGTACATTCCGTCGGAGAGCCAATAAACTACCTTCTCGCCGATGTAGTCTATTCCTGCGTCGGTAAATGCTTCGATACCGTATCCGCAGGTAGACATATACCAATCACGATCCTCCATGCTGATAAGCAGGAGAATTCCGTCAAGATCCTCTCCGTAGCCGTAGCCGTTTTCGTCATAATAGTCATCCGCGAAGGCTCTCGGCGTTTTATCTCCGACAGACTCTACTGTAACGATGACAATGTCGAATTCCAGCCGCTCGCTAATGTCATCGAGCTTGTCCTTTACCTCGGAATACTCG
>JAZMZS010000263.1:0-6486 GCA_045586105.1 Eubacteriales bacterium
AGCGGTCTTAGGAAGACAACTTAGTAATTCAACTCCTTGGCTCACAGAACGACATGGCTACGATCCGACTTCACTTTGCGCATTTCTCGGCATTCTCATGATCATCTCCGCGCTCAGCTTCACCGCTTGCGGCAAGGAAGAGACACTCAAGCTCGGACTCGGCGTGTTTACCGACGTTTCCAAGGCAGAGTCTGCGACCGCAGACAAAAACGGCAGCGGCAAGGCAGCAGTTACCGGTGCGGTAGTTACCCTCGACAAGGACGGCAAGATCGCCGCTTGTACTCTCGACACTCTCGAGGCGACCGTCGAGTACACCGCTGACGGAAAGGCTGTTGCGGCTAAGGAGTTCAAGAGCAAGTACGAGCAGGGCGACGCTTACAACATGGTCGCCTACGGCAAGGCTGCTAAGGAATGGTACGCTCAGGCTGATGCTTTTGAGAGCGTAGTTATCGGCAAGACCGCAGACGAGGTCAAGGCACTCGTCGCTGAGGGCGACAAGGGCACCGACGAGGTAATCAAGGCAGGCTGTACCATCATGGTAGATGAGTTTGTCGGCGCTATCGAGGCTGCATGCAAGAATGCGGCAGATTCCGCTGTGACCAAGTCCCACACCCTCAAGCTCGGTATGTCGGCTGAGCAGTCGCTCACCGATGCTACCGCAGAGAAGGCAGGCACAAACCAGGTAGAGATCACTCTCTTTGCCGCTGCAGTTGATGCAGATGGCAAGATCACAGCGGCTGACACCGACTGCGTACAGGTAAAGTTCACCTTCAATGACAAGGGCGAGTCCACCTACGACCTCACAAAGAAGGCACAGTCCAAGCGTGAGCAGGGCGATGCGTACGGCATGAAGACGTACGGCAAGGCACCCAAGGAGTGGTATGAGCAGGCAGACGCGTTTGAGGCTCTCTGCATCGGCAAGAAGGCTTCGGACATCGCTTCCTTTATGGCAAGCGACAACTACGGCACGGCTGACGTAAAGGCTGCAGGCTGCACCATACTCGTCGGAGGCTTCGTCAAGGCTGCCGCTAAGATAGGCTGATAAAACGAAATTAAAAAAGGGAGGCTCGCCTCCCTTTTTGTAACGAAAGAATTATTATGAAAGTATTTACTAAAGCGCTCGCATCCTTGCTTATCCTATGTGCTGTTGCGCTCACGTCCCTTTGCTCGTGCAAAAAAAAGCCCGAGAAGTATTCGTCACATTCCTTTGAATACTTCGACACCGTGACGACGCTCACGGGCTACGCCGAAACGAAGGCGGACTTTGACGAGGTGTCCCGCTCGGTCATGGAAATGCTCGCAGAGTATCACCGCCTCTACACGATATACTACCGCTACGACGGGATAGAAAACCTCTGCTCGCTCAACCAAAAGAGCGCAGAGGAGGGCAGGAGCATCACCGCGGACGAAAAAATAACAGACATGCTCGAATTCTCGCAGGAGATGCACGAATACACGGGCGGTAAGGTCAACATCGCCATGGGAAGCGTGCTTTCGATCTGGCACAGCTACCGCGAGACGGGCATGGACGAGCCGTGGAACGCTTCCGTCCCCTCGGAAGAGGAGCTTCGCGCAGCGGCAGAGCATACGGATATTTCGTCTATCGTGATCGACAGGGAAAATAACACGGTTACCCTCACCGATCCCTCGGTGCGCCTCGACGTCGGCGCTATTGCCAAGGGCTACGCCGTCGAGCAGGTAGCACTCTCACTTGAGGCGCGCGGTATCACGGGGTACGTCCTCAACGTCGGAGGAAACGTCCGCACTATCGGCAGCAAGCCCGACGGAACACCGTGGACTGTCGGAATAGAGGATCCCTCGGGTGAGGGGTATCTTGAATACCTCTCACTTTCGGGGCAGTCGCTCGTTACCAGCGGCTCGTATCAGCGCTTTTATACCGTCGGAGATATAAGCTATCACCATATTATAGACCCGGGCACACTCATGCCCGCACGCGGCTTTAGCTCGGTCAGCGTAATTGCCTCCTCCTCCGCACTCGCGGACGCGCTCTCAACAGCACTCTTTTGCATGAGCCTCGAGGAAGGCAAGGCGCTTATCGAAAAGACCGAGGGCGCCGAGGCTGCGTGGCTCACCGAGGACGGAGAACGCCTCTATTCAAGCGGCTTTGGTGAGTATGTGAAAGAGTAATGACAGAGGATAATGACAGGCGGGGGTGTAATATCGCGCTCCCGAAGGGAGCATATCGCGTGCCGTAGGTGCTTTATTCTCCCGCTCGGATCCTTCGTCGGCTAAAGCCTCCTCGAGAATGACAGCGGGGGTGTAATATCGCGCGACGAAGGTGCATATTAAGCGACGAAGGTGCATATCTCCGCTGTCGGCGGAGATATGCACCTTCTGTATCTTGTATTTTTAGCCGATGATCGACTCGTCCCACATTTCGGGAGCCTCGTAGCCGAGGAGGTTGATCACGGTTGCGGCTACGTTCGACAGACCAAACTTGCCCTCGTCTGCCTTGACGGTGTAGTCCTCTCTGCCCGACTTGTCGTAGATATAGCAGGGAACGCGGTTGAGGGTGTGGCTGGTCTTTGACTTCATCTGTCCGTCCTTGCCTACCTTAACGGCGCCCGTCTTCTTGTCGGTCTCGTACATCTCGTCTGCGTTTCCGTGGTCAGCGGTGATAACGGCAACGCCGCCGAGGCGGTCGATGACCTTGAGTATTCTTGCAAGCTGGAGATCAAGCGCCTCCATAGAGCATTCGGTAGCGAGGAAGTTGCCCGTGTGTCCGACCATGTCGCCGTTGGGGAAGTTAACGCGCAGGCACTTATACTCGCCCGACTCCAGACACTCGATGAGCTTGTCGGTGATCTCTGCACACTTCATCCAAGGTCTCTGCTCGAAGGGGACTACGTCGGAGGGGATCTCGATATAGGTCTCAAGCTCCTCGGAGAACTTGCCCGACTTATTTCCGTTCCAGAAATAGGTCACGTGGGCGTACTTCTGAGTCTCGGAGATGGCGAGGATGGATACGCCGGAGTTTGTGAGGTACTCACCCATGGTATTGGTGATCTCGGGGGGATTTACGAGGTAACGGGAGGGAATGTGAAGGTCGCCGTCATACTCGAGCATTCCCGCATAGGTCACGCGCGGGAAGGTCTTGCGGTCAAACTTATCAAACTGCTCGTCCTCGAACGCCTTTGATATCTCTATGCTTCTGTCGCCGCGGAAGTTGAAGAACACTACGCTGTCGCCGTCAACTATCTTTCCGACGGGCTCGCCGTTCTCTGCGATAACGAACGCACCGAGATCCTGGTCGATAGCGCCCGTCTCCGCTCTGTAGGTGGTTATTGCTTCCTCGGCAGAGGAGAACTGTCTGCCCTCTCCGAGAACGTGGGTCTGCCAGCCGCGCTCTACCATCGACCAGTCAGCCTCGTAACGGACCATGGTGATGTTCATTCTACCGCCGCCCGATGCGATGCGTGCGTCAAAACCGCCGTCGTTAAGAGAAGCGAGGAATGCTTCAAACGGGAGAACGTAATCGAGCGCCGAGGTCTCGCCGACGTCACGTCCGTCAAGAAGGATGTGCACTCTTACGCGGGAAATGCCCTCTGCCTTGGCGCGCTCGATCATTGCCTTGAGGTGGTCAATGTGAGAGTGCACGTTTCCGTCCGAGAAAAGTCCGAGGAAGTGGAGGGTAGAGTCCTTTGCTCCCTCTACGATCTCGCGCCACGCCTTGCCCTCGAACATCTTGCCCGATTCGATCGAATTGGACACGAGCTTTGCTCCCTGAGCGAACACCTGACCCGAGCCGAGTGCGTTGTGTCCGACCTCGCTGTTACCCATGTCGTCGTCGGAGGGAAGTCCTACCGCCGTGCCGTGTGCCTTGAGCGATACCTTGGGGCAGGTCGCGTCAAGCATATCGAGGGTGGGGGTGTGCGCCGCCAGGATCGCGTTCGACTCGTTCTCGGCGCCGATACCGACGCCGTCCATTACGATGGTAAGAACGGGACCTGCGGGGGTGATGAATTTGTCTGATTTCTTGAGTACGTTTGCCATTGTTTTACTCCTGTTTATATGTGAATTTACGTATTATTTTTTGTTGCAACAGTATGATTTGCATATGTGTTCCACGACGGCTCGTATTCTTCTACCGCCTGATTTCCCCACATATCCCAACCGTCTCTTGTTCCTCTCGCGAACATTTCTAAAAAAGGTCCCGGGGAACAGTTTTCAATTAACGGTATGAACTCATCCGGCTTTCGCGAATGTTCTCTTTTTATTGATCTGATTAAATTAACCTGCGACCTTCCGGCATCCAAGGTTCTGTTTTTGTCGCCTTTTATTCCGAAAAGTAATATTTCAGTTACATTTCTAAAATAGAAACCTACCCCTCTACCATCCGGCATACCGTCTTTTCTTACTTTTTCCCAGACAATATTTGTTTTATATTCAAATCCCCAAGCTTTCATTACCTCAAGCCCTTCAGGCAACAGGGCATTGGGAACCCACAAATACAGGTGGCATTTTTCATCGGTAACTTCACTTACTGGAAGATGCTTTATATCTTCAAGCTTCATTGTTCCATATCTATTCAAACGTTTGTGCTCGGGTGCAACCTTTCCTGTTCTGTTTTGAAATTGCCATGGCGGATCAGCATAAATAGTCTTGTATTTTTTGTCAGCGGTATACAGCCTGAAATCTTCTATGGTTAACTCCAAATCCGTTTTTGCCATATTAATATCCCTCCACACAAGACTTTTTAATTCCAATAGCCAAAATAGGGCAACCACCGTTTCTGCGGGACTTCAATCTGTACTCTAATTTTCCCATCCAAGTGGTACTCGCTCCGTATTTGGGCATTATTGCTTTTCCGTTATCATCTGTTAATTCCTTAAAAATGTCATTAAGCTCCTTTGATCTTGTGACGATAATTCCCACCTCAATAAGCCCACATTCAAAATATGTACGCATAGCTAACAGGTCACGGTCAAACGTCTGATCTTTACTGTTCCATTCCAAATCAAAGGCGACTTTGTTCTTTATAAAGTCTATATTGTGTCCGTCTATATACCCTTCAATTGTTTTTTCATCATAAGGCTTATCATCGAATCTACCTCTTTGGTTGGCTTTTCGTGGGTATAATTTTACAAGCAAATCTCCTGTTATCCTTATTTCTCTCCAGCCCAAAGGATACAACACATCATCGAATTTTTTAGGTATAGCTGTCTCATTTCCACCGGAAGCCTTGATATCGTCCGTATATATAACTAACCGTTCTAAACAATCCTGCAATTCATTCCATTCGACCGGAAATGCTTCATTTAATATTTCCAATGCATGACCGTAGTTTTGAAATTCATATTTGTCCAACAATCCTGCTCTAATGTATTGGGAAACATCAGCCATTTTTCTGCTCCTTTTATTATGTTGTTATTACTTTTTACTTAAATATCTTTTTGCAGTCATCCGGGGTGAAGACGTACTTCTTGTCACAGAAGCGGCACAAGACCTCGATCTCGGGTTCTCTGCCCTCTTCTCTGCACTCGCGGAAGATGTCCTCTGCTTCCTTGCGTCCGATCGCTCTGACTGCGGCTTCGGTGCGCTCACGCGAGCAATCGCACACGTAGCCGACTTCTATTTCGTCGAACGGCTGGAAGGGAATGCCCTCGAGGGCGATCTCGGCAATTTCAAGATTCGACATTCCGTCACGGAACATCTCGGATACCTTGGTGAGCTTCTGTGCGTTCTGCTCCAGCCTTGCCGCGACCTCGTCGTCTGCAAAGGGAAGGAGCTGCACGAGCACTCCGCCTGCCGCAAGGCAGGACAGGTCTCTGTCAACGAGCACTCCGAGCGCCATGAGCGTCGGCACCTGCTCGCTTTCCGCATAGTACTGTGCGAGATCCTCTGCGATCTCACCCGTGTATATTTCTACCGTTCCGACGTGAGGCTCGTCACCTCCCGCGTCACGGACAACGCGCATCATTCCTCTGCCCACGGCAGCACCGACGTCAAGCTTGCCGCTTAGCTTTCTCGGCGGGTCGGCTAAGGGATTTTCGATATAGCCCTTGACGTTTCCGTAATAGTCGGCGGCGGCAATTATCTTGCCTGCACTGCCGTCTCCCGCCATGGTGACCGAAATACGGTCGTCCCGCTCTCCGAGCATACAGCCCATCATCGAAACGCCCGTCAGAAGCCTGCCGAGCGCCGCGGTAGCGGTGGGCGCGGTCTTGTGGTATCTGACCGCCTCGTTTACTATGTCCTTCGAGTTTATTACGTGTATTCTTGCACTGCCGTCCTCGGTCATTGCACGAAATATCTTTGCCATTTATTATTTCCTCTTTTTGTTGGTTTTATTTATACGGGGAGATGCGGGGGAGGCGGGAGAGAACCTTTTGCAAAAGGTTCTCCCCGGACCCCTCTCCAAAAACTTTTATGCATTTATCGATTTTACGGGGTGCTTTTTTTATTGCCCCAAGCTCGCGCAATGCGCTCGAAGCGGTGACCGTAAAGTGACTTCACCGTGCTTTG
>JAZMZS010000264.1:0-2190 GCA_045586105.1 Eubacteriales bacterium
CTTACACCCGTACATATATGAACACCCCCGGCATCAACAAACCCGTTATCAGCTCTGCGTGTCCCGTAGTTATGCGTCTGATCGCACTGCGCTTTCCTTTTTTGCGCGACAACATCATGCCGATGCTCCCTCCTATGGAGATAGCGGCGGCACTCGCAAGGAAAAAAGCAAAGGAGGATCACCCCGAGCTTGAGGACTCGGATATAGGCGTATGCTTTATATCTCCCTGTCCCGGCAAAGCAAGCTACGTCAAGAACGGCTTTGCAGGCTACAAGAGCCAGGTAGACGTCGTAGTATCTATCAGCGACATCTACTTTGCCCTTCTCAACGTAATGAAGAGAGGCAACGCTCCCACGGAGTCATCAAAGTCGGGAATGATCGGTATCAGCTGGGCAACGAGCGGCGGTGAGTCGGCGGCGATATTCAACGATAAGTATCTCGCAACGGACGGGATCGAGAACGTCGAGCGTGTGCTTGAGCAGATAGACAACGGAAATATCGCACAGCTTGAATTTATTGAGCTCTGCGCTTGTCCCGGAGGCTGTGTCGGCGGCACTATGACGGTCGAGAACCCCTTTATCGCAAAGGCGAGACTGACCTCGCTTCGCAGATATCTTCCGGTATCACTCAATTTCCCGCCCGACGGCGGAAATTACATACCCAACGACTATTTCTTCAATGATCTTCCCGCATACCGTCCTATTTCCATGCTCGGCAAGAACCTCGGTGAATCCATGAGAATGATGTCCGATATACAGAGGATAAAGGACACTCTCCCCGGAATCGACTGCGGCTCCTGCGGTGCACCCACGTGCAGAGCATTTGCCGAAGACGTGGTAAAAGGCAACGCTACGGAGGATCAGTGCGTAGTAATGATGAAGAAAAAGTTAGAAGCTATCCTTAAAGATATAGAATCTCAAAAAACAGACAACAAACCAAACGAAGACTGAATGTCACGGTCACGGAGTGTAAAATGAAGGTTTCTCAAGCATTGGAAAAACTGCCGCTCAAGGCAATCACCCTCCCCTGTCCCGACAGAGAGATCGAAGGCGGCTATGTCGGAGATCTTTTGAGCTGGGTAATGGGCAGAGTGAGCGAAAACTACGCGTGGATCACCATCATGTCGAATATAAACATCGCAGCCGTCGCGTCACTTGCAGACGTTGCGTGCGTTATACTCGCCGAGGGGGTCACGTTAGAGGAGGACGTCATCAGAACTGCAGAAGATAAAAGCATCAACATCCTCTCCTCCGAGCTTTCAGCCTATGAGCTTTGCGTAAAGCTCTCCGAGCATATCTGATGAACAGATATTATTACGACTTTCATATACATTCGTGTCTCTCCCCATGCGGGGACGACGACAACACTCCGAACAATCTCGCGGGAATGGGAGCGATAGCGGGTCTCAATATTATGGCTCTCACCGATCATAATACCACGAAAAACTGCCCTGCATTTTTTGCGGCGGCAAAGAAGCACGGCATCATCCCGATAGCGGGAATGGAGCTGACGACCGCCGAGGATATCCACGTGGTGTGCCTCTTTGAGCATCTTGAAGATGCGATGCGCTTTGACGAGGAGATAAGCGGCAGACACCGCCTCAAGGTAAAAAACCGAGTAGATATCTACGGCGAGCAGTATATTATGGACGGAGACGACAACGTAATAGGTACGGAAGAGTATTTTCTGCCTATTGCTACCGATATCACAATAGACGACGTTGTTGATATCACCGAGAGCTACGATGGTGTATGCTTCCCTGCCCATATAGACAGGCAGGCGAACGGCATTATAGCAACGCTCGGAACCTTTCCCGACATGCCGCATTTCAATGCGGTCGAGATACATGACCCCGATAAAAAGGAAGAATATCTCAGCAAATACCCGATACTTGCGGACAAGCTCGTTCTTTGCGGCTCTGACGCGCACTATCTCTGGGATATAAGAGACAAGCAGGCGTACCTTGAGCTTGAGGACGAGCCCTACAGCTCGGATCTCGTCAGAGCAAATCTTTTTAAGCTGCTGAAGGGCGGGCGCAACGAAGTATAAGCGGGGATAGAACGGTTTATTATGAAAGAACTTTCACTCAACATTCTCGATATAACCGAGAATTCGACAAAAGCGGGAGCAAAGAACGTAAGCATCATACTTACCGAAACGGAAGAAACCTTCACCATGACGGTATCCGAT
>JAZMZS010000265.1:0-3692 GCA_045586105.1 Eubacteriales bacterium
TGCTTCCATCTCGACCACGGCCCATCCGAGCTTGAGACCACCCGTTCTATCCGTTACGGTGCTACGGGCATCATGCTTGACGGCTCTGCTCTTCCCTTTGAGGAGAATATCGCTCTTACCAAGCGCGTAGTCGAGACCTGCAAGCACGTAGGCGTAGGCGTCGAGGGTGAGCTTGGACACGTAGGAAGCGTAAACGATTCCTCCATGGAGGAGTTCACGGGCGTTGAGGAAGCAAAGGAATTCGTCGAAAAGACGGGTGTTTCCGCTCTTGCGGTACTCGTTGGAAACGCTCACGGAAGATACAAGAAGCCTCCCAAGCTCGACGTCGACAGAGTTAAGGCTATCTCCGAGGCTACGGGGACCCCGCTCGTGCTTCACGGCGGCTCGGGAATTCCCGACGATGCCATCCGCGCGGCTATACACAACGGCATCCGCAAGATCAACTTTGCTACCGACGTTTGCTACGCTTATCTCGATGCGGTCGAAGAGATGTTTAAGCTTCCCGAGAGAGTTATCGCAGTCGATAACTTCATGAAGGAGCCTATCAGAAAGACTACCGAATTCTGTATGGAGAAGATCCGTCTCTGCGGAGCTGAGGGCAAGGCATGAGCAAGATAACTGCTATCGGTGCCGTCGTCATGGACACTCTCGTTTCACTCGAGAGCTATCCTGCGGAGGATACCAAGGTAAAGGCTCTTAGCACGAAATCGGCAGGAGGCGGACCTGCGGGAACGGGAATCGTTGCCGCAGCCAAGCTCGGTGCCGAGTGCTCCTTTATCGGTAATCTTTCGGACGATGCGGGCGGAGTATTTCTCAAGGGGGACTTTGAAAAATACGGTGTTTCGACCAAGCTTATAAAGATACATCCCGGCAAGAGATCCTTTATATCTCAGATATGGCTCTCTGCCAAAGAAAAAACGCGTACCATCATCTTCGACCGCGGTGACGTTCCCGGAACCGTGCTCGATGACGCTCAAAAGAAAGAGATCGCCGACTGTGACGTGCTCATGGTCGACGGAAACGATCTTGAGGGCGCTATCGAGGCGGCAAAATACGCGCACTCGGCAGGCACGAAGGTGCTCTACGATGCAGGCGGCAGATACGAGGGCGTAGAGAGGCTTCTGCCGCTTGTGGACATTCTTATCCCGAGCGAGGAATTCGCTCTCGGCGTCAGCGGAAAGGCTACGGCGGAGGAGGCTGTTGTATGGATGTACGACACCTACAACGCAGAAGTCGTAGTTGCTACCTGCGGCAAGCGCGGCGGCGTTATCTACGACGGTAAAGAGCTCCGCTCCTACCCTGCTCTTCCCGCGGAGGTCGTAGATTCAAACGGTGCGGGGGATGTGTTCCACGGTGCGTTTGCTTACGCCAGCACCGTATACGACGATTACTACAACTGCTGTATATTCTCAAGCGCGGTATCCGCTATCAAATGCATGGGCATCGGCGCCCGTGAGAGCGTACCCGATCTTGAGACGGTCAAAAAATATTTAAAGGAGAACGGATATGAATTTTAAGAAAAGCTGGAACGGCGCATATGCCAAGAGTGAAATTATAACCAGAGACAACTCTCCTCTTACCATGTTCGAGGTCGACATGGTAAAGCTCCGCGCAGGCGAGGAGAAAAAGTATAACGAAGAGAACCGCGAGTACGGACTCGTTATTCTCGGCGGAACCTGCTCCGTCAAGGGCGCTGATTTCTCGTTTGAGAACATCGGTAAGAGAAAGAACGTATTCGACGGCCCCGCTACCTGCGTTTACGTAGGTGCTAACACCCCCTTTGCAATCGAGGGTGTCAGTGAAGAAGTCGTTATCTGCGTAGCTAAGTGCCCCTCCGAGAACGCTCACAAGGCAGTTCTCATAAACCCCGAGGACGTGATCATAAAGGACCTCGGCAAGCCCGGCTGGGAGAGACAGGCGCACTTTATTCTTGACGAGAGAGTTGAGGCTGATCTCATCTACATCGGCGAGGCGTTCGTTCACGGCGGTCAGTGGGCTTCCTTCCCTCCCCACAAGCACGACGACGACAATATGCCTACCGAGGGCTTCCTCGAGGAGATCTACTACTACGAGTTTGACAAGCCTCAGGGCTTCGGAATTCAGAAGGTATACACGAAGGAAGGCGACATTGACGAGACCTATACCGTAAAGACGGGCGACTTCGTTGAGATCCCCCGCGGTTACCATCCCTTCTGTGCCGCTCCCGGATACGAGAACTACTATCTGTGGCTGATGGCAGGCAAGAACAGAGGCTTCTTTATGACCACCGAGGAGTGCCACAAATGGCTCAACAACAAATAAGCAGCATTTCAAACGGTGTGCTGACCGTCAGCATATCGAGCACGGGTGCTACCGTAAAGAGCGTCCGTGACGCTTCGGGCGAAGAATTCATCTGGCAGGCAGACCCCGCCTTCTGGGCAGGCTCAGCCCCCATTCTCTTTCCCGTTTGCGGAGGGCTCAACGGCGATACGTACCGATATAACGGCACCGAATACAAGCTCGGCCGTCACGGATACATACGCTTCAAGGAGTTCGAGGTCACCGAGAACAAGGGCGACGAGATAGTTTTCACCTCCCGCTCCGACGCGGAAACGCTCGCCTGCTATCCCTTCGAGTACACGCTCGACGTACGCTTCAAGCTTGAGGATAACAAGCTTATTACGACCTACACGGTCAGAAACGAGAGCGGACGCAGGATGTACTTCTCTATCGGAAGCCACGAAGGCTACGCGCTCAGCTATCCTCTTTCCGATTACACGCTTGAATTCGACGAAAAGGAAGAGATACCGATATACGCAGAAACGGGTGAGATGATCGCTCAAAGCTCGGTTTCCTTCTCGGAGGAGGGCGCACTCAGGCTCAATTTCTCAGCCGAGCAGTTTGAGGGCAAGTCCGTAGTGTTCCACCCTCTTTGCTCAAAGAAGGTAAGCCTGAAGAATTCCCACGATAATAAGAGCGTGACCGTAGATCTGTCCGAGTCGGAATATCTCGTATTCTGGACGGTTGCGACAGCCCCCTATCTCTGCATCGAGCCCTGGAACGGCTTCAGCGACCCTGCAGGCTTCTCGGGCGACGTAAGCGAGAAGGACGGTATCGTGGCGCTTGATGCTGACGGCGTATATAACTACAGCCACACCATAACCTTCAACAACTGATAAAACGATTGCAGCACAGAAGAATTCTTTCTGTGCTGTATCGGTATAGGAGACATAATGAAATACGTTTTAGGTATTGATTTCGGCGGAGGATCGTCAAAGACCACGCTGCTCTGCGAGGACGGAAGCATTACCGCCACCTCCTCAAAGGAGTACGAAAGCTACTCGGGGGCGGGAGGCGTCGTTGAACAGGATCCCCGCGACTGGTATCTCGCAACTCAGTATAATATAAAGAGTATTCTTGATAAGAGCGGCATCGATCCGTCGGACATCGCGTGCATTTCGCTCGATGCGGCAACGCACACGGCGGTGCTTATGGACGATGACTTCGAGCCCGTATGCCGTTCTATCTACTGGACGGACACCCGTTCGATAAACGAAGTGAAGTATCTAAAGGACAACCACAAGGAGGAGGTAGAGAGCATAATGCTCCATACCCCCGACACGATATGGACGCTTCCCCAGCTTATGTGGGTGAAGAACAACGCACCCGACGTTTGGGCAAAGACTAAGCGCATCACGTTCTCAAAGGACTTC
>JAZMZS010000266.1:0-4178 GCA_045586105.1 Eubacteriales bacterium
CGATAGACGAAGAACGGAGGGCAAGGGCGACGGGAGTTTATTTTCATAAATGACCGAGCCCGCGTCCCGAACGTATCTGAAGTATATCGGAAAAGATACGAGCGAGGAGCGTTCGAATCCTTTGTTCAAAAGTCAGTCAAACAAAAAACACCCGCAAGGCGGGTGCTTTTTGTTTGGCCTGCGTGAGCGGATTCGATTCTCGGCGCGACACCGCAAAAGCCGCCGTACCATGCGCCTTTTGCTACGCGCCTCGGTCCGCTCGGCTCTGACGCCCATTTAGGGCGTCATTCACTCCCGAGCGTTCGAATCCTTTGTTTGTATGGTCAGTCAAACAAAAAACACCCGCAAGGCGGGTGCTTTTTGTTTGGCCTGCCCGAAAGGATTCGAACCTTCGGCCTTCAGAGTCGGAGTCTGACGCGCTATCCAGCTGTGCCACGGGCAGATACTATGTTATTATACTACATAAAATGCACTAAAACAACCCAAAACAGAAAAATTTTATCCGCGCCGATAGAAAAAACACCGTCGGAGCTCTTTTTCGCACTTTTCTCTTGACAAAAGCAGATCGGCGTTGTATTATTGTATTAGTGAAGTAATACAACGAAGGGAGAGAAGCGCTTGTCCTGGAATTTCAACGGAACACAGGCGGTCTTTATACAGATCGCAGACAGACTGCGCCGCGACATAGTAAACGGCGTGTACCCTGCGGGCGCACAGATGCCGCCCGTAAGGCAGCTTGCATTTGATGCATCTGTTAATCCGAACACGATGCAAAGGGCGCTGACCCTGCTTGAATCGGAGGGTCTCGTCATCTCGCACGGAACCGTCGGCAGATACGTCAGCTCTGACGTTGCGGCTATCGAAAGCGCGAGAAAGAGGATATGCGCCGCCACGGTTGAGCGCTTTTGCATCGAAGCGCGCTCACTCGGTATGACTAGCGCAGAGATCATTGAACACATCAAGGAGGTATATACAAATGAGTGAGATCCTGCTCAGCTGCAGAAACCTATGCAAAAAATACAGCTTTCCCGTACTGTCCGATCTCAATATAGACCTGCCGAGCGGAAGGATAATCGGTCTTCTCGGTCCGAACGGCTGCGGAAAATCGACGTTTATGAAGCTTGTGTCGGGGCTGCTCGTTCCCGACAGCGGTGAGATCTACGTGTGCGGAGAGCCGAGAAGCGAGAAAACGAACGCCCATATCTCCTATCTTCCCGAGCGGACTTACTTGAATAATTCGATGAAGGTCGAGGAGCTTATAGCGTACTTTTCGGATTTTTACGAGGATTTCGACGCGACGGTTGCGAGAAATATGCTCTCCGATCTCGGGATAAACACGTCAGCCGGACTTAAGACCCTCTCAAAGGGAACAAAGGAAAAGGTCCAGCTTATCATGGTAATGGCGCGCAGGGCGAGGCTGTACCTGCTTGACGAGCCGATAGCGGGAGTTGACCCTGCCGCAAGAGATTATATTCTGAAAACGATCATAGGAAGCTACAACACCGAGGCGTCGGTCGTTATCACTACCCATCTTATACACGATATCGAGCCCGTACTTGACGATTTTGTGTTTATGGGATTCGGCGGAAGCATACTTATGTCGGGTTGTGCCGACGAAGCGCGCGCCGAGCACGGAAGATCGCTTGATGAAATATTCAAGGAGGTGTTTTCATGTTCAGGAAATTATTGAAATATGACCTCGGATCGGTAGCAAGGCTCTGGTGGATAGGAGCGGTCACCTCGGTTGCGGCGGCATTGGCAGGCTCCTTTCTGATCAGATTCGGCAACAGCGTGTCCGAGCATGAAACGAACAACGGATGGCTGCTTTTTGCGGCGGCTGCCGCGCGGCTCGTCTCCTTTGCCTGTATTGCCGCGATATTTATTTCTTTTATATTCACGTTGATCTTGGTCTTTGTCAGGTTTTACAGACATTTCTTTACAGACGAGGGGTATCTGACCTTCACTCTGCCCGTAAAGAGAAGCACGCTCCTCCTGTCAAAGACGGCAAATGCGGCAATATGGTTCTGTGCGCAATTTGCCGTAACGGGTATATCGGTCCTTCTGATATCGATGATCGGGGCAAAGCCCGAAGGCGGCGGCTTTATTAACCTTGAATTTTTCGAGGAGGTGCGGGAGTTTTTCGTCTCCGGCTGGGAAGCGGTCGGCGCCTGGCTCATCGTATACACGGCGGAGGCGCTGCTCGGCGCGGCTGTGTATCTCGCATATTCGATCCTGCTCGTGTACTTCTGTATAACCTTCGGTGCGGTAATAGCGAAAAAGGCAAAGATAATCGCCTCTATAGGTGTATATTACGCCGTTACCGTCCTGCTCGGCACGATAGGTCAGTTCTGCTTGATGCTCCTGGCGGGGATAATGGTGTCCGGTGCGGCGGTGGTTCTGGAGAATGCACCCCAAGATCAGATATGCACGGTGGTATCCTTCGTGATCCTCGCAGTCGTGTGTGCGATCGCATCCTTGACGGCTCTCTTCTATTCGGTAACTCAGCTTATGCTTGACCGCAAGCTGAATCTGGCATAAGGGAGGATGATATCATGAAAAAGAAATACAGTCCCGCAAGGCTGCTTTTGACGCTCCTCTGCCTTGCCCTGACCCTCGGGTCATTTGCTCTCGTTTTAAACGCGCAGCGGGAAGAATATACCCCCGTCGAATGGGAGATGGACGAGAATGCCGAGTATATTTACGGAGGAGATAAGCGCTATGAGCGCTATTATGCAAAAGGCGCCTTTTATAAGGATGCACGCGTCGAATTTTGCTTTTCAAACGGAGTAAGCTTCGACGGCAGATTCTGCACCGTGTACGGAGATTCGGCATACCCGCAGATCGTATCGGTAAGCTTGAACAACGGATACAGTTACGTTTTTGTCGACGAACGCGGAAAAGAGATACTCGATTCCTTTATCGACAGGAGCAGCTGCATATACTATCTCGAAAAGGTCGGCAAGTCGCACGCCGTGATAAGCGGGGAGCTCATTTCGGAGCTCGACCGTAAGTATAACAGAACCGCAAAGCTCACTCAGGCGGACGTAAGAGATCTCGGAGAGGCGGAGATACTTGAGATAACGGGGCATGACAGCACCGAGTCGAAGGCATATCAGCACGGCGCCCTGTACTATATGGCTGACGGAACCTGTTATTACGTCTGCTACGAGGAGCTCAATAACACCTATTTCGATGCAGACGGATTCTTTTCGTACAGGCAGGGGTTTGTAGACGCCTACCCGCTTGATCTGACAGAGCGCGAGGAGATCGAGCTTGCCCGCGGCGATATGAAGTTCACCGAGCATACGCTGATATACGAGAATGACGTTATAAGCGGTTATTGCGATATATACGGCAACACCATCGACAAGACCGATGACCCCGGGTACAGAGTGACCGGAATAGTATTATTCTATCTTGCAATATTCTTAGTGGGCATCGCTCTTCCCGCCGTGCTGCTCGTGCTTAGCTTGAAAATGGCAGGAAGCAGACGGACGGGAGAGGCAAAATGCTGGTATGCGCTCACGGTCACGTCCTCATTGTGGATGCTGTCGGCGCTGTTGCTGGTGATAGCTTCGGCGGTGTAGAAGGTGAAGTAAGAAGTAATAGGGAAGAGGTAAGAAGTAAGGAGGATTTTCTTCTTCGTCGAAAATCGAATTTATTATAAAGGCAACGAGCATGAGCGTAGCGTTGCCTTCCCCGGCGGGGGAAGGCAACGCTACGCTCAGTGTCCATATTATGATCTCCCGCTCAGATAAGTGACACCCCAAAACTTGTTTTGGTTGGTGGAACTTATACATGCGTAGTCGGAATGCATGCGAGCGAAGCGAGTTGCTTCCTTCGACGTGTGCGGGGTGGGGGTCGATGCTTGGTCGGAAGGGCGGTAATGTTTGTAGGGTACGGGCTTGTCCCGTACCGTTTGTTTTAGTTGAAATTACGGGAGGGGTCGAGCCCCTCCCCTACCGCTACGCTCAAGTTTCGGGAGCTTGTGCTCCCGCTCAGATCCTTCGCTACGCTCAAGGATGACAGCGGGAATGGTATTGTCGCTAAATCCTAACGGAGCGACCTCATCCACCACTACGTGGTCCCCCTGTCTCGCTGCGGCTCGGTCACGCTCGGGCTCTGACAGCCGTTTAGGCTGTCATTCACTACCCTCACGCGCTGCGCTTCCCACCGGG
>JAZMZS010000267.1:0-10021 GCA_045586105.1 Eubacteriales bacterium
TCCCGTAACGGTCGGCTATGCAACATCAAACAGAAGCGCGGTCATCAGAATTCCGGCATATGCAAAGAGCCCGAATCTCCGCCGCTTTGAAATCCGCAACCCGGATGCTACCTGCAACCCGTATTTCTGCTATGCGGCAATACTTATGGCAGGTCTTGACGGAATCAAGAACAAGATCGATCCTCACGAGAACGGCTGGGGTCCCTACGATGTAAACCTCTACCATCTGCCCGAGGAGGAAAAAGCAAAGCTCAAGGGTCTTCCCACCTCTCTCGATCAGGCACTCGATGCTCTCGAGGCTGATCACGATTACCTCACCGCTGACGGTGTATTCCCGATAGAGCTGATCAACAACTTTATCAAGTCCAAGCGCGAGGAATGCAAGCAGATGGCGGCTATTCCACATCCCGCCGAGTACGATAAGTACTTTAATCTTTGATCTATACAGAAAAAGAGACGGATCGATCGCCGTCTCTTTTTCTGTATCAATAGCCGTATTTCTTTCGTTTCACTCTGATAAATAATGCGCAGAGAGATGCTGCCATTATCTCTGCAACAACGATGGAATACCATATTCCATCTATCTCAAATATCAGAGGCAGGAGCATGACAGCCGCTATCTGAAAAACGAGTGTCCTCAAAAAGGATATCACGGCAGAGGTTACTCCGTCACCGAGAGCGGTAAAGAAGCCCGAGCCGAATATCGCGTATCCCATAAACAAAAACGACATAGCGAATATTCTAAATCCATCTACAGTAAGTTCGGTAAGTTCGGGGTCGTATCCTACGAATATCAGCGAGAGCGGGCGTGCCGTAAGCTCTCCGAGCGCGACCATAGCTACGCCGAACGCCCCTATAATTACGAGACTTTTTTTCAGCAATCCCGAAAGCTCGGATCTGTTTTTTGCTCCGTAATTATAGCCCGTAACAGGAGCCGTGCCGATAGAATACCCGATAAACGCCGCCGCAAATATCATGCTGACGTACATCATAACGCCGTACGCGGCAATTCCGTCCTCTCCTGCATATTCGATAAGCTGAATATTATAGAGCATTCCGACCACGCTCATGGAGACATTGCTCATAAATTCGCTCGAGCCGTTGACTGCCGCATTCAAGACGGCTCTTCCGTCAAACGGTGCCCGCGTAAAGCGTAGAAGACTATCGTTCTTTTTAAAGAAATAGATCAGCGGTACGGCTCCGCCGATAAACTGTGAGGCTGCTGTTGCAAGCGCAGCTCCGATCAGCTTATAATGCTGAGGCAAAAGGATAACGAGCAGAGCATCGAGCAGCATGTTCGCAACTCCCGAAATTACTGTCACCCACAAGCCGAGAGCGGGCTTTTCCGCGGTTACAAAAAAGCTCTGAAACAAAAGCTGAAGCACAAAAAACGGCATTGCCGCCAGAAGTATCCTTCCGTACACCACACAGCACTCAAGAAGCTCGCCTTCTGCTCCGAGCATGAGGGATATAGGGCGTATGAATATTATACCGAACACAGCAAAAAGCACGCCGAGAGCAAAGGAAAACCAGACGAAGAGCGAAAAGCATCTGTCCGCGTACTCACGCCTTCCCTCTCCGAGCGCCTTTGCAACGATCGCCGTTCCTCCTGTGCCGAACATAAATCCGACGGTAGATAGGATCATCAGAAACGGCATAATAAGATTGACCGCCGCAAACGGAGTCTTTCCCGCAAAGTTGGAAACGAAAAATCCGTCCACAACACCGTATATCGATGTGAATATCATCATTGCGATAGACGGCAGTGTAAACCTGATGAGTCTTTTATACGTAAAATGATCCGACAGCTGTATCTTCATCTGCACGCCCTCCCTTCTCCGAAATCTCATATATGATACATCCCTCAACTTAAAAAGTCAATAGCCTACTATGAGAAAAACACCGTCCCAAAATGAGACGGTGTTTTATTGCCGGGCAGGATCAAGCCCGGCTCTGTTTCGTTTTACTTACTGAACAGCTGCGCTCTTAACGAACTGGAATCCGATAAGCTTGGAATCATCCACATCGAAGGGAAGCTCAGCATTGATGCCCGACTCCGCTACGGGAGCGGAGATCTTCTTGAGCTCTGCGGGAATGTCTGTAATAGCCGTGGTCATATCGGAATCCTTATAAAGTCCGGTAGTGGTAAGCTCGATGGTGGTCATCATTGCCTTCTTGACCTCAAACGTACCTGTTGCTACATAGCATACGGTTCCGTCTTCCTTTGATACCGCGATAGCAAAGGTATTACCGACAAGGTTGATAGAAGCAGCATACTTCTTGTCTCCGTCTTCGCCGGTAGCTGTAAAGAGTCCGCTGACCTCTTCTGCGTAGAAGGAAAGCTCGGGTGTCATGGGGACCTGCGAGCTGATAGGAAGCTTGACGCTGATGACATAGTTCTCAAGCTTGCCCTCTACAGGCTTTGCTCCCTCCTTGCCGGAGGTAAGAACGAGCTTGCCGTCGGCATAGGTGTAAGTGCCCTGCTCTTCATATACGACCTCTTTGTCATCAGATGCTGAATACTTATATCCGCCGAAGGCATCAAGATCGAGGGCAATGACGTAATCAAGGGTCATGCCGCCCATAGCCTTTACATATTTTCCGGAATATACGCCTGCAATGTCAGCGTACACGCCGAGCTTTGCCTCGATCTCCTGGGGGTCTTTTGCCATAGTGGAAAGCTTGAATGCCGCCTTGATGGTCTTGTCTGCGATGCTTCCCTCAACAGGCTTAGCCTCCTCTACCTTCTTGCCGTCGACCGTAGCAGCGGTGAAGGTGATCTTGCCGTCCTTGACGTCAAATGCGCCCGTCTCGGTGAGAGTGAGCGTGTTTGTACCCATCACTACGGAAGAGGTGAAGGTATACTCATTTCCAATAACAAGATCGATCGAGAAGTTATAAACGATCGCACTGCCCATAGCGGTCTTCTCATAAGAACCGAGATATGTACCGAGGATATCCTCGTTTGCGATAAGCTTAGCTATGGGATAAAGGTTCTCGTCTGCGTTCGGCGAAACGCTTGCGGCACCGATCGGAACGTTGGTGGAGAACACCATGTTCTTGCCCTCGAACTTGAAGGTAGCGGTCTTGGGCGCCTCATTTGTCGAATCGGAGTAAACGAGCATATACGTGCCGTCCTTGTCTCCGACGGTTCCCTCTCCCTTGAGGGTAGCGTAGTCTCTCTTGGTAGATATCTGGAACTTACCGTCTGCGGTAACCTTGATGTACCACTTCATGGGCATACCGAGGTTGGATGCATCAAGCATATACTCGCCCGCGATATCGGCGTACTTGTCGGCAGGCGTGGTATCAGGGGTATTAGGGGTGGTATCTGCAGACATGTTGCTGTCTGCACTCGTGTTTGCGGTCGTGTCCTTGATCTCATTGCCGCACGCTGCCATCGAAAACAGCATTACGAAAACGAGGATGAGGGACATCAGCTTTGTAATTTTTTTCATTTGGAAAGTCTCCTCACTTTAGTATTGTAAAACAGTGATGTGTGTTTACGGGATATATATTACCCCAAAACATTCATACCTGTCAACAATTTTGTCAACATTTAGTCCTTTATGTTCAATTATGGCAAAAACCCAAAAAATATAATAGACAAAGTGTGTATGAACATTCTTTTACTTTCCCGAAGTAACACAAAAAAGTGCTGAATTGTTGACTTTTACTACAACTTATGATAACATTGTCGAGTAATTATTATCATTACTATGGAGGTATATATCATGATGAATATGGCAGACATGAATACTAACGGACCGAGAACCGCCGAAGCCTTCTTCAAGTGGGCTTTCGACACCAGAGGAAAGACAGTTATCGCTCTTAATAACGGCGAGGAGATCTCTCACGAAAAGATGTTCCTCAGCTTCTGCTCTCACGATCCCGCATTCGTTTCCTACGGTCCCGCAGGACTGAACGCTTCTATCAAGGGAATAGGCTTTCTTCCCAAGCCCGAGTATCTCGAGGAGACGCTTGAGGCGTATCTGAAGCATATCGACACCTTTGACCCCGAGGACAAGACTTACTCCAAGAGAGGTCTTGAGCTTCTCGTCAAGTATATGTACGATCCCTCGGTAAGAGACAGGATCGACTTTACCAAGATCGGCTCGCTCGAGATGGCAAAGGATCACAGCTACAAAAATTACAAGGCTAACCCCGAAGCTACCGTGCTCTTCTATCAGCCCCCGATGATCTCGTATGAGCTCCGCGGAAAGATGGAGATAATCGACGAGTGTGACACGGGCAAGCGCGAGATCTATCAGCAGATGATCAACGCTCAGCATGACGTTTACCATCATCCCAACAAGTCTATCTGGCTCGACCGTCCCGCATACCTCTTCCACATCGAGGAGGTATACGACAACTCCGCAACGAAGACAGGCTTCGGTACCAAGCTCGTATATCCGTACTAATTCATAGCTTGCTCCCCCTGCTGCGTGCGGGGGGAGCTATACTTTTTTCGGAGGAAAACAAACATGAAACATTACGGACGGAGAATACTTGCGCTCGTCTTGTCTGTTCTGATGCTCGTGCCGCTTACCGCATGCACAAATCAGAGCAACGCGCAGTGCCGCTCCGATAAGACAAACACGCTCTATGTGGGCTACGTGGGAACATCCTTCCCTACCTCATATATGCCGTGGCAGTCAAGAGACGGGATCGCGCCTACTATATCGAGCATAATCTACTCCACTCTCTTTTCCTACAACGACGAGACGGGCGGATACGATCCTCTGCTTGCCGACAATTGGTGCTATACGGATAAAAAGGGCAACAAGCTCACAAAGGAGGACGGCTCCATCGACTACGATCTCGTAGCCGAGACCTACAAGGAGGAGCAGACCCTCTCGGACACGAACAGAAAAAAATACATGGTCGTCCGCGTTGAGCTTGATCCCGATGCAAAATGGACCGACGGCACTCCCGTGACCGTGGAGGATATTTATTTCTCACTCGATCTCTGCGCCAACAACAAGCTCTCAAATCATGCAGGTGCTCTTGCATGGGTATCGGATCTTAAGCACAAATACGAGGATGGGCAGAAAAAATCGGACGGTCTCTTTACATACGATTTCAATCCCAACAATTACCCGATCAGCGAAGAGGAACGTGACAGAGTAATATACATGCACGTAAACACCGTCATGGGAGCGGTCGCTTCCCTCTTTACCACCGTGCTGATGCTGCCGAAGCACATATGGGCTCCCGTTATCAGCGAGAACATGCCGATAAACAGCACGGCTCCGAGCGTTATTCTGACAGAGCTTTACCGCAATCCGATAGGCTGCGGTCCTTATACTCTCGACAGAGAAGGCACCAACTCCGCCCAGATCACGCTCAAGCGCAACCCCGATTATCATATAAAGGCGCAGGACGGCTCTGACCTGTACAAGGTAGACACCATCAAGTTCATTCTTTACCAGGAACAGAACGTTGCTATCTTTGCAATCAAAAAGGGGTACATAGATATTCTTGATGCTTCTATTCCCGCAAACTACGGTACCCTCTTTGAAAAAGAGAAGAATATCGAGGTCTTAAGCGTTCCAAACGTCTACGTAAACACCCTCGTGCTCAATATCAACCCCGTTGAAGGTCAAAAGAACACCATCCGCGACCTTCTCTCTCACGCTGACTTCCGACGTGCCATCGCTCTTGCGATAAACCAGGAGGAGCTGATAAAGAACGTTCTTGACGGAGCGGGAAGCACCTATTCCGCTGGACTTGTCAGCAGCACCATTGAGGCTATGTACAATCCCGACAGCGACATTCTTCGCGGTGATTACGAAAAGAGGCTCGGGGAGGCAAACGCCATCCTCGACAAGTACGCCCCGGAGAAGGACGAGCTCGGTTACAGGCTCTATGAGGGCAAGAGACTCAGCTACGAGATACTCGGCGCCCCCACCGAGCAGGACACGATCAGCTTCCTTCAGATACAGCTGCAAAAGATAGGTATCGAGGTCAAGTATGCGGCAAAGGGAAATTCTCCCGAAAACACTTACCTCTACCACAGCCGCTTTGACATGACATTGCAGGGTGTTACCTTCTCCATGTCGACCGTAGATATAATGATGAACTCGCACTTCGTCAATCTCAACAAGTCCTCAAACTACGGAAGGCTCGTAAACGAGGAGCTTGCAGAAAAGATATCAGCCATGAGAAACACGCTCAATCTTACCGAAAAGAATGAGCTTCTGCGCGGCATACAGCTCGACATCGCAAATCAGTATTACAAAATACCGCTTTACAGCGCAAACGTGACCTCGGTCGCCCGCACGGACAGATTCAAGGGTTACGTAGCATCCCCCTCGCAGACGGCATTTTCACTTGAATCACTCAGAAATCTTGAATTTGTAGGAGATAAATAATGAAGCTCAGTTACGTTATAAAAAGAATACTCCTGACAATATTCATATTTATCGTCGTAATGACGCTGAATTTCTTTATTCCACGTCTCGGGGTAGAGGACCCCGCAGAGAGATATTATCCTCCGCAGGGCAATATGAGTGACGTCGAGTACGAAATAATCAAGGAGATGACTCGCGAGCAGTACGGGCTTGACGGCACGACATGGGAGCAGTACCGGAGATACGTGGACAAGCTCATGCGCGGAGACCTCGGCAACTCCATGAAGGCGGGCAATCCAAAGGTCGTGGACCTCATAGCCGAGAGGATCCCGTGGACGCTCGTTCTCTCGGTTTCCACAATGGTCATCGGTCTTATATGCGGACTTCTCTTCGGTGCCTTTGCAGCCTGGAAGAGAGGCAGATGGCCCGATATGCTTCTGCTCAACGCATCAACCTTCACAACGGCATTGCCGAGCTTCTTTATCGCTCTTTTGCTGACGCTACTGCTCGGATTTGAGCTTGAATGGCTGCCCGCATACACCGATTCAAACATGGTGGCGGACTTCAAATGGAACTGGGAATCAATTCTCAACGTCGCGTACAACGCCGTCCTTCCCGTAGTCAGTATGGGGCTCGGAAGCATAGTAGGATACGCTCAGACAACGAGAAACTCGGTAATATCCGTATCAAACGAGGATTTCATCCTCACAGCACGCTCCAAGGGAATATCAAACGGTGCCGTTCTCTACAAGCACACGCTGAGAAACGCAATGCTCCCGATAGTCACGAGCTTCGGAATGAGCGTGAGCGGTCTTATCGGAGGCTCGACGGTCATCGAGCAGATATTCAACTGGAACGGTATGGGAACGCTGTTTCTCGAAGCGAACAACTCAAATGACTATCCCCTTATGATGGGTATAATGCTTATTATGTCCGCATTTGCTCTGGTCGCAAATCTCGTGACCGACCTCTGCTACGGACTGCTCGACCCGAGAGTTACGGTAGGTGAAAGACGATGAAGAATTTTATGCAAAAACTGAAAAAGAACTTCCTCGTCTCGCTCGTGTCGAAGCTGTGGAAGCATCCTAAGGGCAGACTCGGAATGATACTCGTTATCGCCCTTGCTCTGATGGCAATATTCGCACCGCTGATAGCTCCCTACAATCCCTACGATGTAACGCAAAGAGCCGAAAAGGGCCTGTCTCCATCACTCGAGCATCCCCTCGGCACCACGATAACCACGGGTCAGGATATCTTCAGCATGCTGATATACGGCTCGAGAGTGTCGATGTCGATCGGCGTTATCACGGGACTTTGTATAGCTCTGCTCGGTGCCTTTATGGGTATTCTTGCAGGCTACGTCGGCGGTATCGTTGATACGGTCATCATGCGTCTGGTCGATATCATGCTCGTTATCCCCACCCTTCCCCTTACTATCGTGCTTACCAACATCTTCGGCAAATCCTACTTTATGATAGTATTCATATTCACGCTGTTCGGCTGGCAGGGGCTTTCCCGTGTCATCCGCTCACAGGTGCTTGTGCTCAAGAACACCAATTACATAAAGGCGGCTGAGCTCGCGGGTGCTTCGAGAGCGAGAATAATGTTCAAGCATATTCTCCCCGGTGTCACGCATCTTCTGATCATGTCTACCGCAATGACGAGTGCTGGAATCATGGTGGCAGAGGCAGGACTGAGCTTCCTCGGTCTTGGCGACCCTACGGCTATCAGCTGGGGTAAGATGCTCGCCGAGGTACAGAGCGGCGGTGCTCTTCTCTTCGGTCACTGGTGGTGGATAGCAGCCCCCGGTATCGGAATATTCCTTGCGATATTCTCCTTTATGAGAATAGGAATGGCGCTCGAGGAGATATTCAACCCGAGAATGAAGCAGTCGGGAGCGGCGTACAAGCTCTTCAAGTCGCTCAGCGGCTCCTACATTCAGGATATATTCGATTCGATGAACGAATCGGACGAAAAAGAAGAAAACGGCGATAATGCAAACATCGCAAAAGAGAGCGCAAAGGAGGCAGAGGTATGACAGACGAGCTTATGCTGAAATTGCGCAACCTTAAGGTCATATTCCCCAACGCCATGGGCGTGGTCAAGGCGGTCGAGGGGATCGATCTTGACATTCACCGCGGTGAGTGTGTGGCGCTCGTCGGAGAGAGCGGATGCGGAAAGAGCGTTACCTCTCTCGCAATAATGAAGCTACTCAATTCCCCCCCCGCGCTCATGCAGGTAGACGAGCTATGCGTAGACGGAGTCGAGCTGAAGGATCTTTCAAACAAAAAGATGCAGGACATCCGAGGAAAGAAGATCTCGATGATATTCCAGGATGCGATGAGTGCACTCAATCCCGTCATGACGGTAGGAAAGCAGATACAAGAGGTCTTCCTCACTCAGAAGGGAGTATCCAAAAAGGAAGCGAAGGAAAAAGCCATAAAGGCGCTGGAGCTCGTCGGTATTCCCGAGCCCGCAAGAAGATACAACGACTTTCCTCACCAGCTCTCGGGCGGAATGAGACAGAGAGTGCTGATCGCGATGGCGTTTGCCTGCGATCCCGAGCTTATCATAGCGGACGAGCCGACGACGGCGCTCGACGTTACCGTTCAGGCACAGGTGCTCGACGTGCTAAAGAAGATGCAAAGATTGCACGGAACCTCACTTCTGCTGATCACACACGATCTTTCCATCGTTGCTAACATGGCGGATACGATCTGTGTAATGTACTGCGGCAAGATCGTCGAGAAGTCGCCCGCATACGAGCTTTTCAAGCACCCGCATCACCCTTACACCAAGGGACTGCTCGGTGCGATCCCAAAGCTCTCGGACGAGAGACACGTATTTATTCAGATCCCCGACAGCGTACCCAATCCCATGCACAAGCCCGAGGGATGCTACTTCCATCCGAGATGCGACCGTGCTACTGAGGAGTGCAAAAAGAGAATGCCCGCACTTCGCGATATAGGCGGAGGCAGATGCGTACGCTGCCATCATCCCTTAGAGGAGGTGTAAGCAATGGCTGAAAAAGACTATATCATAGAAGCGCAGGATCTCAGCGTGCACTTCCCCGTCAAGGGCTCAAATCCCTTTAAGCGCAAATTCGTAAAGGCGGTAAGTAACGTTTCGCTCAGGATCGAGCGCGGTGAGACCTTCGGTCTTGTCGGAGAGAGCGGATGCGGAAAAAGTACTTTTGCAAACGCGCTGCTCGGAATTCTCAAGCCGACGGACGGCAAGGTAATATTCGAGGGTCAGGATCTTAGCGCTCTGAAGAAAAAGGATTTCAAGGAGCTCAGACGCGGAATGCAGATGATATTCCAGGATCCCTTCTCCTCTCTTAACCCGCGCTTTGACCTTCTTGAAATAATCGGGGAGCCGATGGTCATACGCGGCGGATACACTCCCGAGCAGATCGAGGAGCGTGTCGTTGAGATGCTTGAGCTCGTCGGTCTTTCAAGGGCGGATCTGCACAGATACCCCTCCGATTTTTCGGGCGGACAGAGGCAGAGAATAGGTATTGCGAGAGCAATTATTCTCAACCCTTCCTTCCTCGTATGCGACGAGCCTGTATCTGCGCTTGACGTTTCGGTTCACGCACAGATACTGAATCTTCTCGACGAGATACAAAAGAAGAGCGGACTTACTTATCTCTTCATCTCCCACAACCT
>JAZMZS010000268.1:0-16439 GCA_045586105.1 Eubacteriales bacterium
CTATCGTTCTGCCGTCAGAGGTCACAGTGACCTTATAGCCCTCGGGAACATTCCTCTCGACCGCATACCATGCGCTTTTATCATCGGGTGCCTTCCACTTATAGCACCAATCGTTATCCGGAGAAAGGGTGACCTTCTCGACAAGCTCGCCCTCGCGCAGAATATCGACCTCTATGCCGTCCGGGCGTTTGTTCTCGGCGCCCGTATCCTTCCACAGCTTCAGCACCTTGAATTCGACCTCGGCAGGAGCGGGAATATATGAATTCTGCTTCGGCAGCGCAGTCACGTCATAGCTGTATTCTCCGTCTTCACCGATGCCGGGAACAGCAGTGATGAAATCCTCAAAGATCGTAATAAGTCCGGGTGTCTCATGACGGATGGACAATGTAAGATACAAGCCCGTGCTTATGCCCGAAAATCTGATCCTTCCCTCGGAATCGGTCACTCCCTCGTGATCGGGGGATATTCCGTCGGCTGCAATATATGCGGCAAGGGTTGAGGTTATCTTTCTCCATTCCGCCTGGCTTTTTACCGAATATACGTTTACAGGATATGCGGCAAACTTACCGCACAGAACGTAGTCTCCGTCTGCGCTGAGCTCGGCAATTTTATATGTCCTGACAGACAAGCCCTCGTAGTTCTCCTCCCCGTGCTTGAAGTGAAGAGTAAGAGATGAGCTGCGCCCTGCATCGAGCGGTTCAGCCCCTGCCGCGACAGTGCACACGAGGCATGCGCTGAGCAGTGTGCCGATCAGCAGCAGTACGGTTATAAGCTTTTTCACTTGATCTCGCCTCCCGTGTTTTCTTTCTTTGCGGGTTTAAATAATACTATCATCATCAGTACGAACAGCATCGGCAGAGCGACCACAGGGGTCACTATCAGAGAATCCACCAAAAGCGCATCCGAGCGGACATATATATTCTTCTCTCTCGTCGCATCGAGTATCCTGCCTCTGACGAGCAGTCTGTGCGTGTTTATACCGTAAGGGGTACAGGTGAGCAGCGTACAGTACTCCTCCCCCTTCACTATGGTAATATCCGACGTGTCCGTAGGCAGGACCGTCTTTATCATATCGACCTGATAAGTGAAGGTGCGGTCAAGAAATGTAAATTCAAACGTATCCCCTATCTCCATCCTGTCAAGGTGGGTAAAAAGGGTAGCCGTCGGCAAGCCTCTGTGAGCAGACACGACCGCATGAGTGCTGACCCCTCCGACAGGAAGGCTGGTTCCCTCCACATGGCCTGCGGCTGCCGCAAGCACACTTTCGCTCGTTCCGTGATACAGGGGAAGCTCGACGCCTATCTTTTCTATCGAGACGTAGCCCATCATTCCGTTTCCGCTGACGTTGAGCACATCATCATACCCTTCTATCCGTCCGTATTCGACAAGGGGCAGATCGAGCTCTGCCAGAGCGGCGTTATATTCATCAGCCTCTTTGAAGTATTCGTCCCAATTCTCGCGCGGCATGCTCTCGAGCATCTTTTCATAGTCCGTGATCGCCGCTGACTGTGTACGTGAATTCCAGTATGAGCTGAGCGCGGGATACAGCATTACGGAGAGACCTATGAAAAAAAACAGAAGCAGTATAAACGTAGACCATTTATTTTTCTTTTTCATACATTTCTCCCTGATGCCGTATTTGACCTCAAGCAAGGGGCAGAGCCCCTTGCTTGACATCAAAAAGGTTAGTTTGATCAGTCGCCGAGCTTGGACATTCTCTTTCTGGATACGAGGATAACTCCGGTCGCAGCAACCATAAGTCCGCCGACGAGGACGAACATCATAGTGCCGAATCCGCCCGTCTCGGGAAGAACGGAACCGCTCTTGTTTACTACCTGAACACCGGATCCGATGGAATATACACCGTCAAGGAATATTGCATCGAGGTTAGCATCTGCGATAATGAACTTGTGACGGTTAGCAAGCTTGTTGAAGCCGTCGGGAACGTCGATCTCCTCGAGGAAGTAAGTTCCGTTATCAAATCCGACAAGACGTGCCTTTCCGCCATTCATCTCGATCTTGACACCCGTCTCGTCCGCTCTTGCACGGCGGTAGGTAACACCGTCGTCCATGAGAACTACCGCAACCTCGTTTCCGCCGGTTGCCGCATCATAGATCTTGAAGGTCGCGCCCTCGAGAAGCTTGTTGGATGCATCCGTCTTGATGAGATCGAAGCCGAAGGTAAAGGTCTCGGTCTTATCCTCGGTGGTGTAGTGGTGATCACCGTACTCAAGCTTAGCCTCGTTGATGTTTGCGGATGCAACGATCGCATTTCTGTTGAGCATTCCGTCGTAGTGAACTACGATCTTGTCATTGACATCAAGAGACTTGATGAACTCATCGGCGAAGTGTACCTCGAAGGTGCAGTCCCAATCCTCAGCTGCATCGTGTGCATCTGCGGGAATATCGTCATCGGTAGCCTCGGTGATGCCCGTCTTGGTAAGAACATAGTAATCGGTACCCTCAACAAGCGCACGGTTCTTGGAGCTGTCGGAGGGGTCTATGTACTGAATGTCGGTAACGCCCTTGAAGGTGATACCGTCGCTCATATCATCGTGAAGGACGAAGTTCTGAGCACCGTCATGAACGGAGATAGTAACACGGAAGTTTACAGTCTGTCCGATGTCTGCGGTGCTGGAGGCTCCCCACTGCTCGGTGGAATCCTCTTTTACCTGCTTGTCGATAGAGGGAACGCCGTTCTTGGCGTTGATGACTGCATTGGGATTGGTGGTGGTAAGTCCGCAAAGAGCACCGACAGAGGAATCAACAAGATACCAGCCGAGCTCAAGATTTGTGAACTTACCGATAGAGCCGTCTACGGTAAACTCGCCCGCATTCTTGGAGCTCTTTACGGGTGCGATACCGTTTGCCTGTGCGTATGCAAGAGCGAGCTTGGCAAAAGCCGCGATGCTTGCATCATCATCGCCGTTGATCCAGGTTACATAGCCCTGAGCGTCGATAGCGACATAATCAAGGGCGCCTGTACCTTCAGCGAAGAAGTTGACCCAGTTCTCATTTACCTTGTAGGAATAAGCGCCTGTGTCAACATTGTAGCTCTCGAGGTAAAGAAGCTTGTACACTTCATACGTAGCATCGGCACTTGCTCCGTTGATAGTGATGGTTCCGTTTGCCTCAAGATCAGAGGGGTCTGCAGCGAATGCGCTGAGAGAGCATACTGATGCGATCATCAGTGCTGCAAGAAAGAGTGCAAAAAACTTTTTCATTTTTTCAATTCCTTTCTGAATTATATTTTTTATTTTTTGCTTTTAAATTTTATTGGGAACAAGATTCCTCGGCGGCAGATTTGCCGAGTAGGAGGTCAATCTGCTTTGCCTCCTTTCCTTCTGCGCCTCAAAACCATTCCCGATACAAGCGAGGCGAGCATTATCGCAGCTCCGCTCAGTACCCATAAATGATATCCTCCGCCGCCCGTAGACGGGAGCTCATAGCCCCTGCCCCAGCGGTAGACGTTGGTAACGGTGATCTCATATGATCCGGGGGTTCCCGGAATATATCTTATCTCCGAATACCGTGCGAGCCAGTCATCTGTTTCCCAGCTCTCCACGACCGTGTATTCTATAACACTGCCGTCCTCATTTTCGTAAGGAAGCCCGAGGAAGGTGTCTGACCAGCCGTTCTTTAAGCTCAGCGTGACAGTTCGTCCCGTGTCCTTGCCGTCAGCATAAAGCTTTACGGTGACCTGAGCTCTCTCATATATATCGGGGGATGCCATTCCGATATCCCACACCTTATCGACCTTCAGCGAGGTCTCCACGTCAAGCGGGGTGTTGGTTATCATAAAATGGTGATCCTTTACCGCTTCCACGGTGATCTCGGTAACCGAGGTCATGGGAATAAACGTCAGCGCCGATCCCGTATTGGTGACCGACTGCAGTCTGCCGTTCGCGGCTATGGCTCCCGCATAGTAGCTCGTCCATCCGCTTGAATAATACAGTCTCAATCCGTTTCCCGTGTCCGAGTAGGACAGGCTTTGGTTTCCTCCCGATTTAGACAGATAATAATATCTGTTATTCCACGAATTGTTGAAGGTAATGCTCTGCCCTGCGCCGTTTGTCAGCTTGACCTTTCCCGAAGATACGAGAGCCGTCCACTTTGCGAGAACAGATCCCTTTGCTGTCTCCTCATCCACATAGCAGAATGTATCAGACGAGCTCGAGACAGCCGACAAATACCCGCTCGAGGTCTTGAGTATATACTGCTTTCCGTTCTCGAACATCAGCGACTCTGCCCAGGTAGTCTTCTCTATGGTGATCTGCTCGAGCTTTTCCACCTTCACTCCGTAGCCCGATTTGTACGCCTCCTCGACGCCGTAGTCGATCGGTGTTACCATGTCGGGACCGTATTTCGGAAGGCTCGTCCACACGTATTCCCAGTTATTGAGATCACTCAGCTCGATCTCGCGTATGCGCCTTACCGTTCCGTTCGGGTCCTTGACCGTGAGATACACGGTAACGCTGTCGTACGTGTGGTCGAGAGTGTCGTTCCACTTTTTGTTCACCGCTACGGTGGTGGTTTCGACCACCCAGTCCTGGGCGTTCGTTATCCTGATAAACGCGCTTTGCGTTTCATCCTCTATTCTGAAGCCGTGAACCGTAAATCCGGGAGACACCGATATCGGCTCGCCGTTCACTACGTCCCATTCGGGCGCTATCTCGACCGTAGAGGATGAAATAACTCGTTTGTCTATATACAGGCATATGATACCGCGCGCCCTGCTGTAGCCTTCGGCACCGGGTGGCTTTGTTTCCTTGATATAATAGGTTATACCCGGAGAGAGTCCCCACATTTTTGCCGAGCCGTCCGTGACGGTAAAGACGTTTGTGGGAGCATCTCCTCTTTCGTGTGCCTCCTTGCTCGTCCACAGCTCTACGGGAAGGGTGCAGTCGATATCCTCGAAGACCGCGAATTCGGCACCGTCGAGTATCTCACCCGAGAGCACGTCCTCCTTCTGTATATCAAGACTGAAGCGCGGGGCGAGGTTGTAGTATATCGCACAGTTCGATCTCGAGCTTCCTCTCTCGAGGTAGTAGATCGTGAGCACATGCTCTCCCGGCTCTATGTCATACAGCGTTCTCGTCTGCGTTCCGTTGACGGTTACTATACCGCTCGAGAAGTTTACGTCTCCGCTCTCAACACCGTGTATACCGCCGAGGTCGAGCACAAGCTCTCCGTCCACGAATACCCAGACATCGTCATCTCCCGAGAACTTGAAGTGAAGGTCCTTGCCCCAGAGATCCTGATTGCCCCATGAGCCGTCCGCTTCCTTGTATCCCGGTGAGCGCGGCAGATAGAAGTCAACATCAACGCTCATACCGAACCAGAAGTTTGCTCCTACGTTATCGGGAGAATTGTTCTGGTCGCTGTACTTGGCATCGTACATATAGTGTGTAGTTCCCTCATACTCGCCGTGCGTACCGTTGTAGGTGTATGTGGTGACGTTATTGCCGTTTGTATTTGCGTAGGGAGAATTGAGAGGCAGAAAGTCCGAATACTTGCCGACTGCATCGTTGCTCGTAGCCGAGTCCTTGGTGCACTCCAGATAATCGTATACGTAGAAGCGCCCCTCGCTCTGATTATATGATGCCGCATTTCTGTCGGAATCGTAGTAATAATAACCGTAATGCTCGTCCGAGGGATCTGTCATGAGCCTGAACAGTCCGTCTCCCTCTCCGAGATACTGCTTACCGATCACTCCCGTTCCGCTGACAGGATCAAAGGAATTGTCAGTGCCGAACAGAAGCTCACCCAGCCTGTCGTTATAAAGACCGCTGTACACAGATCCCGAGTTCGTCGGGTTGTTCACCGCATTATGATTTTGCGGGTATGATATATCCTCATTGCCTCTGTCCCAGTCACGGAAGATAAATCCGAGGGTCGGTTCTCCGTTATACGGATTGTTGCCTGATGTAAGCAGCGACCATTTCTCTGTATGTCCCGTAGAAGATATATCTACGCTTACCGTCTCCGAGAGGAGATTGAACAGTGCATTATAATCAAAGACGTGCACAGTCACAAACTCGCTCGAGGATACGGTGTTGATCGCATCCGAATTAAAATGTCCCACATCATATGAGGCTGCCACCCAATCGGGGTAGAACACGGTGTTGCCCGTGATCTTTACCTCTGCACCGGGAGCATAGTACTTTTTGCCTACTATATCATACCAGCCCTTGATGACATAATCGTATTTCGGCGGTGACTGCCATGTGGAGGGCAGCTTCATTACGCTTCCTATCTCGGCAACGTACCCGTTGTCGGGTGAGCCCGAATAGGTCATCAGTCCTCCGCAGGTTCCGTCGAACCACACGGTGCATCTTCCCGATATTCCGAAGCTGTACTTAGCTGCCGAGGCTTCCGTCCTCGTCATTACAAAGCTGTCCTTTGCGCTGTTGAGCATCGCAAACTCGCTGTTGCTCTTTATCTTGACGGTTCCGTCTGCCTGCGGATGCATAACGCTCGGATATGCTCCCGTTGTGGTAACTCCCGAGCCGTTATTCGGGAAAGCATGCATATACTTTCCTGTCGACACGTTTCGGATCAGATAGGAATTCGTCCCGCCCGAGGATGAAAATGACCATAGCAGAATGTTCGGATCGGTCACGTCCGCGGTGATCTGTCCTTGTGCATCTATGTATATACGAACGGCTCTTCCGTTTCCGTCAAAGGCGTAAGCATCGGCACCCGAATACGTGTAAATAACAAAGTTGCTGCCGCCGGTAAGAATCGATGCACTGTAGCTGATCGTATGCGCCACCGTCTGCAGTGCCTGCGCGCTTACACCGTCAAGATAGGTCTGTACGTTTCCTTCTCCGATCTTGACAGGCGAGCTGCCCTTCTCTGTCATTCCGTATCCGAGAATAACACCATCAGAGACAGGGTAAGCGGCTCTTACGACCTCGCCCTCAACATCTCCCTCGATCACGCTAAGCGTATCATTTTCCTTCGTCAGTATGATAGCCACAGCATCGGCTGTACCGTTTTTGTCCTTATCGAGGAATGCTATATCTCCCTCAAACGGCTCGTAACCGACGGGGCCGCGGTATATTCCCGCCTTTTCCCACTCGATGCGCATCGTCTCGGCTCCCGCACTCACGGGCACCTCTGTAATTTGCGCGTATCTCAGACAGAACGCTGCAAACATTCCCGACCACTCTCCGTACGGGTTGCCGTACCATTCACCGTAGCGGGTGTATCCGAAGCGTGTACCGTTCTCGTCTGCTGTAAAGTTCAGCACGCTCTCACGGTATCCTATCTGCGTCGCAGCTATTGCAGTAAGCCTGCGCATAGGCGGAAGATCTGCGCTGACCGAGGAGAAGGTCTGCTCCCAGTCGGCGGCACTTTCCTTATCCGCATCGAGATCCGAATAGCAGGAGCCTGTATGCGTGTGCTCCTCGATGCCGCATTTAAGCTTCTTTTCATAGCAGGTGTCGCTATGCACGTGCTCATTATCCGCTTCCGTCGTATCCGGGCTCTTTTCGGATACAGGAGCTGCCTGAGTTTCGGTTTCCGTGTCTTGTATCTCTGTTTCCGCATCCGATGCTTCTGCCGAGCCTGCATCCTCCGATACGTGCGGGGCATCCGCCCGAGTGCATACAAGCACTGTCTCGTAGCATTCCTCTGTGTGCGTGTGCTCCACGAGACCGCAGAATGCATCCCCCGCCATCGTGATACCGATCAGCTTGAGCCACCAGAACACACCTATTACCGTAAGAAGAATAAGCATCGGCAATATGAACTTTATTTTGTTTTTAAAGCTTTTGAGCTTGCTTACCGAGCCTAAATACTCGGCTGTAGTACTGTTCAAGTCGCTCATCCTCCTTTCTCCGGTAATTATGATCCTGTGCTGTTTATCAGTTGATTATTGATATCTTTTTCAGAGGCCAGACCTTCAAAAAGATCTTGCCCAGTATATCGTCACGGGCTATGCATCCGATGAGCGTGCTTCTGCTGTCGATCGAGCTTTCCCTCTTGTCACCGAGAACAAACAGCTGCTGCTCGGGAACCTCGTACGGAAACTCAATATCGCACTCTCCGAGTGCCTTTTGTGTGATATAAGGCTCATCGAGCGGCTCGCTGTTGACGTAGACCGTTCCTTCTTCGTCTATGACTATCTGATCCCCGGGCAGCCCTATCACCCTTTTTATCAGGATCTTATTTGAGTAATAGAATGCGCAAAGGTCTCCGCGCTCGAATTTTTTGGTTTTGAGCAATACGACTATCTCTCCGTTCGAGAGCGAGGGCTCCATACTCTCCCCCGAGATCTGAAGCACAGGCAGAACAAGTGTCGCAATAAGAACGGCAACCGCCGCAACAACGATGAGCGTATACACCGTGCTCTTTAGCACGGACCTGTATCTCAGCCTGTAACGCTCACGCTTCAGCTCCTTTTCGACAGCCGCAGATGGGGGTATATGCAATCTGTCATTTCGGCTCATTCGGCTGTTCCTCCGTTTTATTGTCGGTATCCTCGATACCCGCTGCCGCGCGTATATTTTCAAGGTACTGATCGGCTGCCGCCTGCGCCGCCTCAAAGACGCCGTTCAGCTTTAATGCAGCCTCCGCGATAGATCCCGCCTCAAGCTCGGCAATACGGCGGGCTCTGAGCTTTTTCTCGGCTTCGGCAAGCTCCGCCTCAAGCTCCTCCACGCGCTTTGTTTCACGCAGAAGAAGCTCAAGCAGCTGATGCCTGCTCAGCTTTTTCAGGTCATTATGCTTTGGATTTCTGAACCCCTTATTGCTATCCTTCACGGCTTACCTCTCAAAATAAAAACACTTACCCACGATATCTATATAATTATACTCCCCTGCCCTGTTATTGTCAAGTTTTTATCAAAAATATCAGGCATAAACATGCCGAATCGTCCATAAATTTTGTTTATTTGCAATTGCAGTATAATCGGCATCTGTAAATCACTTTTTTATCTTTTCAGCCTGCGTCTCTTGCGGGACATTATTTCACGTGCGGTAAAAAATGCCTGTCCATGTTGCAAATTTTCAAATAATAATGTATACTGTAGTTATATACTGTAAAAAACAGATGATCAAAAGGAGACTGACATATGCCAGGCAAGAAGATAGCACTTATTGCACACGATAACATGAAGCCCGTTCTTATAGAATGGTGCAGTAAAAACAAGGATGAGCTTTCCCTGCACGAGCTGTGCGGAACAGGAACCACCGCAAAAAGGATCAGCGAGGCGACCGGACTTAACGTATTCGGTTACAAAAGCGGTCCTCTCGGAGGGGATCAGCAGATCGGTGCGCTCACGGCTGAGGGAGAGATCGACGCTGTCATTTTCTTATCAGACCCATTGACCGCACAGCCTCACGATCCCGATGTCAAGGCTCTGCTGCGGATCGCACAGGTATATAACGTTCCGATCGCCTGCAACCGCGCCACAGCCGACTGCATCATCAGCGCGCTTCGCTCCCGGGAGGAACAGAAATGATCTACATACTCGAGGATGACGAGAGTATACGTAATTTCGTCTGCTATGCGCTGAACAATTCGGGAATGGAAGCAAGAGGCTTCGGTCTTCCTTCGCAATTTTGGGAAGTGCTCGATGCTGAGCTTCCCGAGCTTCTTCTGCTTGACATAATGCTCCCCGAGGAGGACGGTCTGTCTATTCTCGCTAAGCTCCGCGGCACTCCAAAAACAAAGGATCTTCCTATCATTATGCTCACCGCCAAAACTACCGAATACGACCGTGTGTTAGGTCTTGACAGCGGTGCCGATGACTACATTTCAAAGCCATTCTCGATGATGGAAATGATCTCGAGAATAAAGGCGCTTCTCCGACGCTGCGACACCCGCAGGCAATCAGCCGAGGCGGAGGAATACTTCGCTTCAAGCCTGTATCTGTGCCCTTCCAAGCACATCGTACGTGTCGATGGCAATGACATCTCGCTCACGCTGAAGGAATACGAGCTGCTCTGTCTTCTCATGACAAACAAAGACATGGTCTTCACACGAGATGTCATCCTTGAGAGGATATGGGGCTTTCCCTTTGACGGAGAGAACAGAACCGTTGACGTACATATCCGCACCCTGAGAACCAAGCTCGGCTGCTGCGGTGATATAATCGAAACTGTGCGCGGTGTCGGTTACAAGATCAGCGGAGATAAGAGATAATGACAAGAAAAATATCACTCAGCATTTTTATAGTTTCGATGCTCTCGCTTATATGCTCAATTTCGCTTGTTGTGCTTATACTTAACGGCTTCTTTACCCGGAAGCTGGAGCTCGACCTCGAGAGTGAGGCAAAGCTTGCCGCACAAGCTGTCGCTCTGTGCGGAGAGGATTATTTTGATGATCTCGACACGCCCGACCGTATTACGTGGATAGGTGTCGACGGTAAGGTAATACGCGACACACGCAAGGATGCATCCGAGCTCGGCGATCATTCCGACAGAGAGGAATTCAAGGAGGCACTCTCGAAGGGCGTCGGTATCAGCCGCCGTTATTCGAGCACCCTCGCAACACAGACGGTAAACTATGCACTCAGGCTTCCCGACGGAAGCGTCATACGTGTCTCTACGTTACAGAACACCGCAGTAACACTCTTTCTCGGAGCGGCTCCCTACTGCATTCTCGTATGTCTTGCGCTGATAATGATATCGGGGTACTTCTCAAGAAGGCTATCGGAGAGAATAGTTGAACCGATCAACGAGATCGACCTGTCGAATCCCGAATTTCACGGCTCCTATTCGGAGCTTTCTCCCTTGTTGCACAAGATAAAAAGGCAAAACGAGCTGATCAAAAACCAAATGAACCATCTCAGGCAGACGGCTGACAAATTTCAGACGATAACCGAAAACATGTCCGAGGGGATCATAATTCTTGACCGCGACAAGCGTATCCTTTCCTACAATCCCGCATCCGTACGTCTGCTGAGTGCGGGAAACGCGTCTCTCGGAGAGAGCGTGACCGCGCTCAACCGAGATCCCGGGTTTGCTGAGAACGTAGACAATGCCCTCGGCGGAAGGCACTCGAAGATGCTCTTCTCGGATTCCGAGCGTGCGTATCAGATATACTTTAATCCCGTCAAGCTCGACGAGGGCAACGGTGCCGTGATCCTTATTCTCGATGTCACAGACAAGGAGCGCGCCGAGACGATAAGACGAGAATTCACCTCTAACGTGTCACACGAGCTAAAGACCCCGCTTACCTCGATATACGGCATTTCCGAGATAATGGCAAACGGGCTCGTAAAGCCCGAGGATACCGCAAAATTCGCACTTGACATACATTCTCAGGCAGGGCGGCTCATAGCCCTCGTAAATGACATAATCAGGATCTCTCAGCTTGATGAGAACACCTTCACCGAGGAAAAGGAGGAGGTAGACCTCATAGCTGCTGCAAAGGAAGCCGCCTCTGTGCTTGAAGCCTCCGCCCGCGGAATGAAGGTCACACTCAGCGTCAACGGAGAAAAAACGACGGTGCTCGGTATCCGCTCGGTGATATACGAGATGCTTTACAACCTCATGGATAACGCTGTTAAGTACAATAAGGAAGGCGGCTCGGTCACGGTAAGAATTACACCGACCCCACGCCCGTCGGTTACTGTATCAGACACGGGTATCGGTATCCCTCCCGAGCATCTGCCTCGAATATTCGAGCGCTTCTACCGAGTGGATAAAAGCCACTCGAGAGAGCTCGGCGGCACCGGTCTCGGTCTTTCTATCGTAAAACACGCCGCCGCGTACCATAACGCCGAAATTTCCATCAAAAGCGAGCTCGGCAAAGGCACCTCCGTCACGGTGGAGTTTTAAAATAACAATTGGACATCCGCGGTGGAAACCCTTTGATAAAGGGTTATCCCCCGTACCCCCTTCCTAAACCTTTTAGGAAAAATGGATAAGAACAATGCGAAATTTTGTGCGCCTCACGATTAAGTGGGGCGCTGTTTCTTTGCCCCAAGCTCGCGCGGTGCGCTCGATGCAATTATCGCAAGAACAGGGTTGGTAGTTTGCTCAAAGGCTTTGATCGAGCTTTTCGGGCAGCTCGCGGGCTCGGGCAGCACCCGTATGCCTGCTTCGTAAAAAAACCATACAAGCACAAAGGAGCTTCGCAAAACCGCGAAGCTCCTTTTTTGAGCGGACATGCTTTATTTCTTTTTATTGATGAAGTACACAGCTACCGCAACGCCGCCTGCAAGCACTACCATTACTGAAATAATAACTGCTATCACAATGGTATTATTCTCTTTTTCCTCTGTTGCAGCATCCGTTTCCGCCTTACTGTCGACATCTGTGGGGTGAGTGCCCGTAGTAACATGCTCCGTACCCGTATCCACCTTATCCGTCAATGCCGTCGTTTCTGCCGGTGCTGTGGTTTCTGCCGGTGCTGTGATTTCTGTCGGTGTTGTGGTTTCTGTCCGTGTTGTGGTTTCTGTCGCATTTGTCGTATCTGCTGCTACAAGCTTGGGAAAGCTCTCGGTCTTCGTTTGGGTACAAGCTGTACATATATACAGGCACTCCCCATTCTGAGAATACGAGGGCTGTACCGTCACCTTGCCGCTTCCCCAGGTATGTGTGCTGACATTTTTCTTTTCTCCGCATGCACATTCCTGCCAATGAGATGATGCATCCTGCTTCGGCTCGTATGTATGGTCTTTGCATACGTCGCTTCCGCGCATGACCTCACATACCGAGCACTTTTCCCCGTAAAAGCCTGCACCGTTTGCTTTTTCCCAATCGTGCACATGCTTACTGTATATCACGTAGGTGTAGTCGTAATACTGAATTTCCTCGACGCTTGTATATATCTCGGTGTCGATTCCCTCTGCATGAACGGATTTCTCGATTACGAAAGTATCAGCGATCCCGTGAAGATCCGAAAAGCGGCCGTTTTTTACCAACCCGCTCGATATTATCGGTGAATATACGAATACACTCTTAAGGCTTTTTGTCATTTGAAACGCATTATTGTTGATATCTTCGACGCTTTTGGGAATATTAACTGTCGTGATGTTGTTCAAAAGAGCGAAGGCTTTTCCTATGCTCTTTATATCCTCGTCAAGCGGAACTACCGAAGTATTACACCCTATCGTAAGCTCCTTATAGTCTTTCCATATTATACAGTTTGATACGCTATAATAATGCTCGTTGCCTTCCGCCACCTTCAAGCTTACAAGATCATTGGCTCCCGCAAATGCAAAATCGTTTATGTAGGAAACACTTGCCGGAACAACAAGCGTTGTCAAGCCGCTGTTCACAAAACTCTCATAACCGATAGTCTCTAATTTCTCAGGGAGTTCTATGCTTTTCATGCTCGTACACTCTGCAAATACAATATCACGAATCGAAGTAAGTTTTGCAGGAAGCTTAACACGTGAAAGACTGGTGCATCCCCTAAATAGACCTGAATCGAGTGTCGTTATGTTGTCGGACAATACGCAGTCCTCAAGTGACTTGCAATTTTCAAATGCACCTCCCATAATCTTTGTCACAGAATCGGGAATCGTTACACTTGTCAATGAGGTACAGTTTTTGAATGCATAAATTCCTATCTCGGTCAATGGATTCGAAAATGTTACGTTATCAAGTCTGCTGCATTCTGAAAAGGCAGATCTGCCGATTATCTTTATTCCATTGCCGAGTTCAACATCCGTCATGCTCGTACAGCCACTGAACGCACTGTCGAAAATGCCGGTTATGCCGTCGCTTATAACTACTCTCTTTATCGCTGTCTTGTGGCTTGTCCAATCCTTACCCTTGACAAGGTTCGTATTACCGCTTCCCTCTATGTTCAGCACGCCCGTTTCAGTGTCAAGTGTCCAGCTCGCATTCGCACCGCACTCACCACTCACGGTCTCGGCATTCGCTGCGATAGAACAAAGTGAAACGGATAAAATCACCGTCATAACTGATACTATTACTACTAAAATATTCTTTTTCATTTTAACCTCATCATTCTTAATTTAATCCTTCAAAACGATCCCAAGGCATTCTTTTATTGCACAAACAGCTGAATTTGCTTCAATTCTTCTATCATCATTATCTCGGTGTCCGAGAGCTTGCTCCTTCCGCTCCCATCCGTAAGCTCGACCGACAGTAACTTACCATTGTTCGATATCACATATAAGAAGTCATTGTTACTGCTAAGATCATATACACAAGACACGCTTTGAGCGTTATATTTCGTTACGTCGTTGCTGTTATATATCCTGCCTTCAGATGATATAAAGCAATCGTTGCTTGCCGCAAAAACAGCGTCCTTCTTGTAATAATATCTGCCGACGGTGCCGTTTCTGTAATAAGCATGTCCGTCAGACAGTATAAAACTCGGGTCTATCATATATGCGTAGCGAACATTTTTTATATCCGCTATATCCGCATCGGAACCGACTATCCGTCCGTCGCTTGTACATCCGTATGGATTATTACTTCCCCACGCAACAGACACAAGGTCACTCAGCATTTCATCGCCTATGTCATATTTTATTGAGGAATTAGACCACTTGACCGCGCCCCAATAATCCAGCTTGTTGTTTGTATGCATCACGCACACACTGATGTTATTAGGTCTTTTGGGTATTATCCTGTTTACGTTAAATTCTCCAAGAAGCGCTCCCTTGGTGCTTTGAAAAAAGGAAGCGGCTACAGATATATCGGCAACCGAATAGTCCTCCCGGGATGATAGGTTTTTGTAGCGATCCTCGTCGTAGAATACTTGCATCGATCCGTCTCTGTTCAGGGCTATGCAGTTTACTACTCTGCAATACTCGCTTGCATAAAATGATGTTACTCCTTTGAGGTATCGATCTGGGGTATAGGTACGTGTAATCCATACTCCGTTTTCATTTACGCAATACAAAAAATGCGGTGTCCCGTTTTCATCCGTATACATAAATCCGTAATCGGTGGATATGGTATAGTCCTTGAAATTCTCAAAAACTCCCTTGTGCACACGCACTACAGGCATAGCAAATGCTCTCGCCGTAAGATCCCACGCTCTCGTTCCACTGTCTTTGTATCCTTGCATGGACAAGTATGAATACAGTCCGTACGCGTACTGATAGTTTTTGTTCAGTTCTGCGTTGTCGGCTGTTTGATAAAGCTCCGCCTTTCTGTTTTCCGAGAGCACCTCATGTTCTGCGGTGATAAGTCCGCCGTCACCTATCGTTCCGAAAAGTGACTCGTCTATCGGAGGAGGAGACGGAAGCTCAACCTCAGACTCGGTTGTAATGGACGGCGCGTTGGTTTCGGTTTCCGAGTCTGTCACTTCGTCAGTATCCGTTGCCTTATCAGTCTCTGTAGCCTTGTCGTTTTCCGTCACTTTGTCCGTTACATTCTCGGATTTCGTTTGTGCGTCGGTTTCCTTCGATGCAGCTTCAGCTCCTAAATATGCACCCATAGTCTTGTCAAACGAGTTCAAAACCGCATCCGACTCGTTGATATACTTGACAATTTCCATCGAGATGACGATTGTAGTCTTGTTTCCATCGTTACTGACATACTCTCTCGTATACCCGTCACTAATGACATTGTGATCATTCGTCTGCGAATAACAAATAAGCTTCACCTCGTCCCCGATACCGGACAGATGCTTCCACGTCATAAGCACGTTCTCAACGTCAAGGGGCAATTTAATATACTCTTTTTTGATCTTCCCGTCACGGGCGTAGTATATCCAAACGTTGCCCTCGTCTAACGGTACCGTCGTGCCGTCCGAGCTCTGATGCATTACGTATTCAAGTGCGTACGTTTTCGGGGTGGGACGCGATATCATTACTATCCCAACCGCAATAACGACACAGCTCAGTGCCGCCGCTAACACTCGCCACATGGCAACCGCTCTTTTGCGCGATTCGAAAGCTTCTGCTTCATTGAGCATGTCAATGTCTATTCCGCCAAACGCGGTCAACAACTGCTCACTCGTCATACACTATACCCCTCCTTCAATAAATAATCTTTGATCTTTTTTCTTGTTCTTGAAAGGCTGACAACAACGCTATTCTCACTCATATTACTTCTGCGTGATATTTCCTTTATATCGTCCATAAAATAATATCTGCGCAAAAATATGCATCTTTCCTTTTCTGTAAGAGTTCTCAAAAAAGCGTTTATCGCATCTTCAAGCTCACGCGCTCCGACCTCGTCCTCGATACTGACGGTGTCTCTCGTTATTTCCTCTATTTCATCCAGCACATAGCTGACGTTATCTTCATTTCTTTTTTGTCTGTGTTTACTTCTGAAAAGCTTTAATGACAAGTTTCGTACTATCCCCGCAAGATAGTACTTCAAGCTTTTAGGTTTGGCAGGTGGAATACTGTTCCATGCTCCGAGCCACGTGTCATTGAGGCATTCCTCCGAATCCTCTTTGTCAGACAGGATGTTATACGCGATCGTATAGCAAAATTTTCCGTACTTCGATGACGTTTCTTCTATTGCTTTTTCGTCACGTTCGTTAAATA
>JAZMZS010000269.1:0-6487 GCA_045586105.1 Eubacteriales bacterium
CACTCGTTGTTCTTACCGCAGGCGGTCTTGACGGCGGCGTGTTCAACGTCATCACGGGTGAGATCGCAGAGGGCTACACCGACGCTACTCTCGTCGGCGGCGCGTTCAACTCGGTATTCTCTTGGGGCGGTATAGGTGAAAAGTTCATCGCTATCGCAATGTTCCTCTTCGCATTTACCACCGTTCTCGGCTGGTCCCACTACGGCTCGAAGGCATGGGAGTACCTCTTCGGTGCTAAGACCACCTTCGTATTCCGTATAATACACGTTATCACCGTTATTTTCGGTGCAGTTCTTACTTCTTCTCTTGCATGGGATATCTCGGATACCTTCAACGGTCTTATGATGATCCCCAACCTTATCGGCGTTCTCGTTCTCTCTCCGCTGGTCGTCAAGATCACGAAAAACTATCTCAAGAGACTCAAGGGCGAGAAGATCGAGCCTATGTACAACTTCGATCCCGAGGTTCAGCAGGCAGAGGTCGAGCGCGAGCTTGACGAGGATTGATATCCGCTGTATAATGCGCGAAAGCATAAACAAAACCCAAAGGGGATGTCTTGAATGCGAACATTTCGCATTCAAGACATCCCCTTTTTTGTAATGTTAAGCAGATCTTGTTTTTCCAAGCTCTGCCTTCTTTTAGGCGCAGACACGGAACACTTGCGCTTTAAATAAATCTGTACTTGACCAGAAGCTGTCTTCTGCTGTGAAGCTCAAGCTTCTTGTATATATTTTTACAGTGAAAATGCACCGAGGAGCGTGATATGTATAGGCTCTGCGCGATCTGCTCCTGAGTCTTATCGGTCAATAGCTGAGCAAACACGTCGATCTCACGCTTTGAGAGCTTGGTAAGCTCAGGGTGCTCCTCGAGCATGCGTTTGTACTGCTCCTCCGCTAAGGCAAGAAGATCAAAATAGTTCATACAGTCTTTTCCCATAATCAACCTCTTTTACACATTCTCTTCTTTTTTATACCGTCTCTTATAATTATAAAGCCAAAACCGTTTTTTGTAACCTACCCGAATCGGTGTTATTATACGTCTTAACTGCCCACTCGGGTAGTTTTTATACCCGTACTTGAAAAAAACACCGAAATATAGTAAAATAAGCTTACAGCGATACTGCTTGTATATAAGGCGCATCTTAATTATACATAAGATCTCCTGTCTTTGGTATCCCCCGTTGGTGGTATTTTGGCAGGTTTCCTTCATAATTACAGATTTTTTGCGGCAGATCACACTACAAGAGAGGGAGAACTTTATGAACAACTCTATCTTAACCGAAAACAGAAAAATAAGGCAGGAAAAGCCGCTGTGGATGCTTTTTTGCTTTTCCATGTTTGTATTGTGGCAGATGGGCTTTATTTATTTTGTGGGACCGTCTCTTACCATAGACGGAAAAACACCGCTTCCGATAGATATGGACAATGCGACCACCCTTATCGCGGTGTGCTACGTTCTCTCTATTCTGTGGATGATATTTCTGCCGAAGATCATAATATTGACACAGCGCATAGCAACATCAGTTGCCCTTGCCTCGGCTCTTGCGTTGTTTCTGCCTATCTCGGATGACGCTCTTCGCTTTTTTGTATACGTGCAGATATTCTCCTGCTGCTTCATGATCGGCTTTGAGACCTTTATTATTGTAAACTATTTCACCGAGCAAAGCTCAGTCACGCATCTTACTCTTGCCTACTCGGTCTCTGTCATGCTCGTAGCTTTGCTTCAGAACGAATTTGCACCCATTACCTTCCCGAGCTTCCGTATTATAATGGTAGGAGCGATAGTGCTTCTTTTGATGTTTTTTATCAGAATGCCCGCGAAGGGGGATATCCACCCCCGCTATGTCAAAAAAAGCGATGCTCTTACAGCACCGAAAAAGCTGTTTTTCGGTGCTTACGTGCTTGTTTTCGTATGCGCTCTGATAGCGGTCTCGGGGCCCGCCATTGCCGGCGAGGTGAAGCACGGTGTTTTTGTCACTTATACCGTCTGCGCCTCTGCCTCCTTTATGACATATCTGCTGTATAAGAAAAAAAGCATCCACCCGTTTCGGCTGATGCCTGTAATGATCGGCTTGGGCGGACTCGGGTATCTTCTGATGTTTGCGGCAACGGAAATACCTATACTGTCATATGCCGCGTGCGCCCTTATCGGTATCGGCATAGTGCCCTGCCAGATGCTTCCTCTCTACGGTAAGGTGCTGGCAGATTCCTACCCGTCGCGTTTTATTTCTCCTATGATTATAGGACTCTCGCTCGGAGCTGTGATAGTTCAGGGCAGTATGGTTGAAATATTCCGCGCAGCCCCGACGATGCTTTATCTCGTTTATTCGGTGATAATGGCTGTGCTTGTGTTCGTTTATACGCAGATAGAGCCGTTTTTCCTGTTTTCGCTCAGGCAGAGATCTGTTGACGGAGCGTTACCGGAAAGAGATCCTCTGCAAAATGAACAGAGCATACCCGCTAACGATCCTCTCTCCGTGCTGAGCGAAAAGGAGCGTGAGGTCGCGCAGCTGATATGCCTCGGATATACAAACGCGGATATAGCAAAGGCATTGTTCATATCCGAGCATACGGTAAAGAGCCATACAAAGAAGATCTATCCGAAGTTAGGTGTTCACAGCCGTCTTGAGCTTGCCGCGCTTGTCGGCAGAATGAGGATCGAGCAATAGAAAAAAGCGAGCCGCGGCTCGCTTTTTTTCTGTTGCTTGTATATCAAACGAAGTTTACTGAGCTATCATAATAATGAGAGCGATGATATCTCTGTTGTTTATTCTTCCGTTGCCGTCAATATCGAGCAGGGACGTATCAGCCTCCTCCGTCCAGCCGCACAGCTGTCTTACAAACAGGGTAATATCCGAGCTCGTAAGCATTCCGTCTCCGTCAATATCTCCCTCAGTCTGCTCGGGCTGATCGGGATCTTGGTCGAGATCGAACGTGTACGACACGGAAAAGTACTCGTTGCCCTTTTGATAATAATCAAATTCAACACCGTTTATGGTAAAGATGCAGTCATGCGAGAAGAAATATTCATCCTCAAGCCCGAAATGAATAACCAACGTATACCTGAAGCCCTCCGTAAAGGTGGGAGAGCATACCTCTGCCCACTCGTCCTCTCCGTATTCCTCTACCCAGCGTATTTCGGATATGAAGTATCCTTCGCCTATAGCGCTCACCCCGCTGAGAGAGGTGGAGGCTCCGTACTCGGGCATGTTGAAGCCCATGATACCGACCTCGCTGACGGTAGGCGCGGTTGCCGTATGCTGGTAGATATAAATGCTGTCATCATATACCGTTGCTACGTGGGCGGGCTCTCCGTTTACGTATACCTGCGCTCCCTCGGCAAATGAGTATTCGGAGTTTGTGATGTTTACGTTGATGGCAAGCTCATACTTCATTCCCGAGCGGAAGGTTTGACCGTCAAATCTCTTGTAGCCCTTGCCCTTTTCGTATTCGTTCCAGTAGCAGTAGGTAACGGCGTAGGGGGAGTCGGATGCGGCTGTAATTCCGTCTGTCGAAGCAACGCCGCCTACCACGGTATCTACAACACCCGCCACGTCGATCCGGTCGATTGGTCTTGTGATCTTGTAGTCGCGATAGAAGTACAGATACCCCTCTTCTCCCGTGCAGTAGTCGATGTATTCTCCGTTGATATACACGTCTATGTAATTATCGGCGAAGGTGTAGCCGTCTGCCGCCTTGAAGCATGCTATCAGAGTATATTCCGTTCCGAGTTCGAATACACCCGAAAAGTCGTCGTAAGCCCAATAGTCGCGGTTTAAGGTTGCATATCTGACCGACTCAAGGGTATAGGGTGCGTTTTGCGGTACGGTTATTCCCTCGACCGTGGCAATGCCGCCTACCGCAGGCTCGCTGACGCCGATCAGATACACAGACTCTATCTGCGATCTCATGTCGATCTCGGCCTCATAGGAAAGTACTCCGTCATAGGGGTATGCCCACACGTATTCACCGTTTACGGTAAGCGAGATGTTGTAGGTATCAAAGTACCATCCGTCGGCAGAGGTAAGATTCAGCACAAGGCAGTACTTATATCCCTCGGAAAGTATACCCGAGTAGGGCTCATACTCTCCCTGCATCTCGTTGTATCTTTTCCACTCATATGATGCGGTATACATAACGTCCTCGGGAATGCTGAGCTGTGTTTGTGCGGTGTTCATACCGGCTGATATATCCGAGTAGCTGACCGATGCCTCTCTTATCGCGGGAGAAAGGTCGAAATAAAAGTAGTAAACAGCGAGATGCGAGTTAGGCCAGACGGTGTCATATATCTCTCCGTTGAGATCAAGATATATGCTTCTGTCGGGGAAGCAGTAGCCCTCCTCGGGAATAAAAGCAAGGTCAAGATTGTAGTATTGTCCTAGCTCAAAGGTCCCCGTTGCCGTGACCATCTCTCCGTCATCGTCATAATAATACCAAAATGCCTCAACCGTATAGTGCGCATCCTCGGGGACTCTGATGTCCTCGGGGACTGTCATTCCTGCTTCGATATCAAAGGTTCCGAGCACCTCGATCCTTTCTATCTCTGTCTCGGCAGACACAGAAACTGCCGTAATGACACAGATCAGCGTCAGGAGCGTACACATGGCAAGGATAATAATGACTCGGGTGGTTGTATTTTTCATATTCATCCTCCGTTCCGTAGAAATATAGTATTCTAAGATAATAATAACACTCCCGATATCCAAACGCAATATAACGAGCCATAAACTACCCGTTATGGCAGGGAGGGCTGACTATGCTAAAGCGGCTTTGATGAGCTTGCGGCTGCCGATGTGCTGAAATACATTTGAAAATTTCCGAAAGATATTGAATTTGGCATTGAAGAATGCTGCTATAATAATGTAAGATGCTGTTCGCTTTCTATACATCGCTTATCAGAGATGCTTAACAGTAGTGTTCGGTAATAATTGTATTCTTTGCGGAAAGCGTATACCTACCGTTCTTCCGTCAAGACGGTTGAGATAGGTGAAGGGATCACCCGCGTAGGAAAGTATGCTTTTTACTACATGAGCTATAGCCGAGGATTAATTTCCGCGGTATAATGCGCGAAAGCATAGTATTCAACAAAAAAAACGGCATCCGCACGGGTGCCGTTTTTGATCTTATAGGAAAGTGCGCTATGCGCAAATTCTTTTATTAATGCCCCCTTATATCAAGGTCAAGCAATTCTTCAAAAAAGCCGTTATCCATCCAATCGCTTGTATTGGCATCGAAGCAATAGATCATATAATTGTTTTTTGACGGGTCGAAGTTTTCAAAGGTATAATTAATTAAGTACGAATCATCAAAAACAGTCGCTGTTTCTTGCTTGAAAACATCAATATGCTCCGAGTGACGGTTGTAATACTCTTTTAATTCATCTTTGCTGAGGTCGCTTGTGACAAGTATCATCCCGTAATATTGCATACCGTTGCCGTTTCCGGTTATTTTAGCGGCTATAGACATGGAATCGACAAGCTCGGTGCTGTCGGGAAGTGCTATTCCCTTCAGCTCTTTTTCAATGCCGTCCGCAATGCAGTTGTTGGTAATAACGATAGCCGTATATATAAGGATAGGAAACAAGATTATCAAGGCAACAACTACAATAGATTTTTTTATCATATCAGCCTCCAAAAACAAAAGATCCTCTACCGTAATGATAGCATCCCTTTTTTATTCTGTCAAATGCTTTTTATATATACCTTTTTGTCATGCTTTTGAGCGGCATTTATCATTTCTTTTGTGCCTCGGCTTTTTTCGTCCCAAAAACAAATAATGATATCCGCTGCTTCTGCTATCTTTTGGTTTCTGACGATTCCTGCCGCTTTGCCGTATTTGTTCCATTCGGCAGGGAATAGTTCGATCCCATATCCATGCTCTTTTGCAAATCTTTCTCCTATTGGCATCGGTGCCCCTGCATCCTCCCGATAGAAAAACATAATTGTATCTTGCTCCTAACGCTTCGATAAATAGGTTTATGAATTCCCGCGCTTCATCATAGTTTTCGTAATGTCTGCTTCCTGCAACTGCTATTTTCATTATGATCCTCTTTTGAAAAATTCTATTTTGGAATTATCAATATTATATTTCCGCTACGGAATTATATCAAGCCCGATAACCTTTATGATTCTTGTAAAGAATATTACAGGGGTGAAGAGCTTGAAGATCAGAGTAAAGGCATACGGAAATAGCAATATGGTAGGTAAGACTATTGAGCGGGTACGTAAAGAGCAGGGTATAAAGCAAAAGGATTTTATAAGTAAGATGCAGATAATGGGGTGCGATATCAATCCAACAAGCTATTCGAAGCTTGAGGGGCAGATAAGGATCGTGAGTGATAAGGAGCTTTATGTTATTGCTAAATTATTAAACGTAACTATCGACAGCTTGTTTGAAGCGGATAACTGAAATTACAACAGCATTTGAAAAGACACAATAACGCAAAAAGGGAGCGGCGCGCCGCTCCCTTTTTATATTGAGTTATAAGT
>JAZMZS010000270.1:0-14791 GCA_045586105.1 Eubacteriales bacterium
GTGGCGCCAAACATCACATCACTGCGAACAAAGTGAGCAACATCACGATGCGACAGCATCGCATCACGCAAGGTGAAGCCTTGTGCTTCACTCAAAAACCGTAAGAGTTCGAATTCATATGCAAAACTGCCGAAAATATCTTTTTTGTAGCCCATAGACATAAGAAAAAGCATCACGCATTGCGTGGTGCTTTTTCTTATGGAAGTGATATAAAAAAGGACTTGAACGCTCGGTAGTTAAGTGAGACTCCAAATTTTTGATTTGGCAAGTCGAACTTATGCCGTGTAGAATGACGCCCTAAACGGGCGTCAGAGCCGAGCGGACCGAAGCGCGTAGCAAAAGGTGCATGGTACGGCAGCTTTTGCGGTGTCGCGCTGAGAATCAAGTCCTTTCGCCCGCACCAGAAAAAACGACAGGTTTCGACCTGTCGTTTTTTCAACGATGTTTGCCCTTTCGGGCAAGTGAAATACCTTCGCTGTGAAATATTTGCTCCGCAAATGTGAAATACTCGCTGACGCGAATGTGGGCAAATTTCATTTCACATCGACCGAAGGAAGATATTTCACAATTCACGAAGTGAATTATTTCACATTCGGCGCCAGCCGAATATTTCACTAAATACCTACCGCAATTATTTACGGATGATATGCACGGCTTCTCCTTGATTATCCAGATCGATGATTTTGAATATCGAAGTTTTTATATTGATGAGAAAAAATGCTTTTTAATAAAACTCAAACATTTTTTAAAAAACTCAAAAACAAGAGTTATCTATAATAAGCTCACAAAAACAGGAAAGAGGTAACAAAAATGAATAAGAACGATCAGGCATTTCTCGTACAGAAGATCCGTACGCAGTACACCGAAAAGGAGCATTCGGCGGTCGATGAGCTGAAGGAGCTCGATTTGAAGGTAAAGCGTCCGGCAAACGTTTTTGCTTATATCTTCGGTAGCATCTCAGCAATTATTATGGGCGCAGGAATGAGCCTGGTGATGACCGACATTGCAGATACAGTCGGCATTCAGGATCCGATGATCTACGGAATCATTATAGGTATTGTTGGTATGCTTATGGCAATTATCAACTATCCCATCTATAAAAGCATTCTCAGCTCACGCCGCAAAAAATATGCAGATAAGATCATTGCTCTCAGCGATAAGATCATGAAAGGTTAAAGGTGGATTAAATGGGAATTAAGGATTTTTTTAAAAATGCATTAAGCGACATGAAAGAGTCTGCAAAGGCTCAGCACGAAGTCGATAAGTCACAGTTTGCCGCTGTCAAAGCAGAGTCCAAGGCTCAGTGGGAGGAGGCGAAGGCAATTGGTGACCCTGCACGCCGAAAGGCAGCAATGCAAGCTGTGCGTGACAAACAGACCGCGGATGCTAACGGGCGCAAGGCAGTAGCAGAGGCTCGCATTGATGCTGTAAAAGACTAACGATAATTATTCATGCGGGATACCGATCGGCATCCCGCTTTTCTCATGAAGGTATGCGTTTTTGAGAAAAAAGCATTATTTGGTGCCGAAATATCAAAAACGTAAACAAAACTTTAACATTTGTGTGCTATAATGTAAAATAACACCCGAAATACTCTCACGGAGGATCACAATGTTTAAGATCTTGGTAGTTGAGGATGATAGAGAACTGAATAAGACAGTATGTTCGTTTTTGAATCACTCGGGATACGAGGCTACAGGCTGCCTTGATGCAAACGAGGCGTATGATGCTCTTTACGATAACGTATTTGACCTTATCGTATCTGATATTATGATGCCCGGTGCGGATGGCTTTGAGCTTGCACGAAATGTCAGAGAACTGAATGAGGATATTCCGATCCTGTTTATGACTGCCCGTGACGATATTGCATCCAAGCAAAGAGGGTTCAGGATCGGTGTGGATGATTATATGGTAAAGCCGATAGACCTCGACGAGCTGTTTTTGCGTATCGGTGCGCTTCTCCGCCGTGCTAAGATCGCAGCCTCGCGTAAGATAGAGATCGGGAGCTTCGTAATGGATGCAGACGAGCATACCGCGTATCTTTGCGACGAGGAGATCGCGCTTACGAACAGAGAATTCAGTATTCTCTATAAGCTCTTGTCCTACCCCAAAAAGACATTTACGAGAACGCAGCTGATGGACGAATTCTGGGATGCAGATACCGACACGGCACCGAGAGCCGTAGACGTGTATATGACGAAGCTTCGCCAGAAGCTGGCTGAATGTACGGATTTTGAGATAAAAACGGTTCATGGGCTTGGCTACAAGGCGGTGATCAAGTGAAAAAGCCGACGATTAAGGACGTATTGGGAGCAGTAAGCAGCTTTTTGTTGTTTTTTCTGACGGTGGGATTTATCGTTTCCTGTTGTATGATGCTGTTTTTAACCATCATGTCAGATACGATGGATCTTACGCTTACGAGTGACAACATCGCAATTGCGGCAAAGGTGACCTTCTGGAACGTCATTTTGATAACCTTTCTATTCAAATTTGCAGACTACATTCGCCGCAAAATCATGGTGGAGCGTCCGACAAAAATAATCACGGAAGCGACCGAGCGGATCATGTCGGGAGATTTTTCCGTTCGTATCGATCCCATGGAAAGCTCAGGTATGGAAGGTTTCGACCGGATAGCAAAGGCGATCAATCAAATGGCAGAGGAGCTTGGCGGAGTTGAGACCCTGCGTACGGATTTTATTGCCAACGTATCGCATGAAATGAAAACGCCGCTTGCCGTTATACAGAATTACGGAACTCTTTTGCAGTCTCCCGGGCTTTCCGACGAAAAACGTCTCGAGTATGCCAAGGGCGTTACCGAGGGATCTCGGCGCATGGCTGACATGATGACAAATATTCTGAAGCTCAATCGCCTGGAGAATCAGCAGATCTACCCCGACGTTTCGGAGTTCGATCTTGGCGAGCAGCTGTGCGAGTGTCTTTTGAAATACGAAAACGTTTGGGAAAAAGCAAATATCGAGATCGAAACGAACATCGCAGAGAATGTAATGATAAAAGCGGACGCCGAGCTTCTCGGACACGTCTGGAATAATCTTTTTTCAAACGCTTTCAAGTTCACGCCGACGGGCGGCAGTGTAACGGTATCGCTCACTGCGACCGAGCATCACGCTACGGTTAAGGTGACCGACACCGGGTGCGGCATGACGCCTGAGGTGGGAGCGCATATATTTGAAAAATTCTATCAGGGAGATACCTCCCATTCGGTTCAGGGGAACGGACTCGGTCTTGCGCTCGTCAAGAGGGTAATAGATATCATGCACGGCGAGATCGGTGTGGAAAGCGCTGTAGGCAAGGGTTCTACCTTTACCGTCAGAATACGGAGGGCTTGAAATGAACCTGAAAAAGCTCGGGAAAGCCTTACTGTTTCCTCATATCGCTGTGATGATCATTCTTGTTCCGATCGCTGCGGTATTTCTTGTGTATTCGATGGTGTTTTTGGGAACAGGATCGATCGCCTCGATCCTATCGTATGTACTCTCTGCCTATACATTAACAGTATGGTGCTTCAGAATACCGTATTTGATCCGATTCTTCAAAGCTTTCAAAAATGAAAACAAGTATGTAAGGATCTGGCAGAATGATGCAAGACTCAGAGTAAACGTATCCCTTTACGGAACTCTTATCTACAATACCGCTTATGCATTATTGCAGCTCGGTATGGGCTTTTGGCATAGATCCTTTTGGTTCTGCTCGCTTGCGGGATACTATATGGCTCTTGCCGTAATGAGGTTCTTTTTGGTACGGCATTCAAGTAAGCATAGGGCAGGGGAGAAAATGCTTGACGAGCTTTACAGATACCGCGCTTGCGGTATTTTGCTGCTTATCATGAATCTGGCTCTTGCTCTGATGATATTCTTTATGGTGTACTGGAACAGAACCTTCCTTCATCATGAGATAACGACCATTGCGCTTGCGGCGTACACGTTCACTTCTCTTACCCTTGCAATAATCAATACTGTAAAATACCGAAAATACAATAGCCCCGTTTACTCTGCATCAAAGGCGATCAGCCTCGCGGCGGCGTGCGTTTCGATGCTGACGCTTGAATCGACCATGCTGACTACCTTCGGGGAGGGGACTATGACGCTTTTCTCCCGCAGAATAATGCTCGGAGCATCGGGAGCAGGTGTATCGGTCTTTATCATAGTTATGGCGGTCAATATGATAATTACAGCATCAAAGAAGATAAAATCCCTGAAAACAGGCAAAGGAGCAACAAATGGACAATAATCAGAAGGAAACCTTCAACTACACCTATTCGGCAAAGGACAGAGACGAGATCGAAGCTATCAGAAGCAAGTACACGTCTGCCGAAAAAGAAGAGGACAAGATGACGCAGCTTCGCCGCCTTGACAGAACGGTTACGAAAAAGGCAAGCATCCTGTCAATTGTTCTCGGCTGCGTCGGAGCGCTGATAATGGGGTCGGGGATGAGTCTTGCTATGACCGATATCGGCGATATCCTGCAGATGTCAACGGCATCTTCGATGCTTGTCGGAATAATCACAGGTATCATGGGCATGATCCTTGTCATTCTCGCATATCCTCTTTATAACAGCATTCTCAAGACGGAAAGGAAGAGGATCGCTCCCGAGATACTCAGACTTACCGAAGAGCTAATGAAATAAGAATTGTTATTACTATCTAACAATATGTCCGGCGGCAGCGAACGACGTTGCCCTGATGTATGCGATCAATAATAAAAACGAGCCTTGCCTCTGTCGGCATAGCTCGTTTTTTTCTGCGTGGAAATATCGCAAAGCGTGTTTAGTGAATGTTTATATAATTCCGCATGATTATTGTACAAAGTGACTGTTTTGCTCTTTGTCCTGCTTTTGGCTTGCATAATTCGAGAATAAGTGTTATAATAATACAAAATCAGCATTGGATGCAGCATTTTTTTGTGCAATTTTTACCGATGCAAAGAGTGTTTGTTAAAAAAGGAGGGCATGACAATGTCATTGTTCAGCAGCAGCAATCCGAAAGAAAAGCAGCATTCAGGAATCCTCGGTGCTTTTTCGGTAGATGTAATCAAGTGGGAGCCCGAATCCGATGCTGAGGCATCGGTTATCGTCCACAAATATGAATATGAGGATTTTCCGAACGGGACTTATCTGATAGTCGGACCTTCTCAGATGGCTATTTTTACAAACAATATGAATTCTGCGGGCTCATCGGGAGATTCGGGCGCGGGCGCGTCTCAGGTCACTACGTTTGTCGGGCCCTGTAAGATCAAGCTCGAGACAGGTGACAGCAGGTTTGCTCCTTTCCGCAATATTGCACATAAGCTGACCGGAGGAGAGTCTGCCTTTCACAGCACCGTTTATTTTGTAAATACTACATATATGAATGAGCTTACCTGGGGCACTCAGGCACCTGTTGTCGTTGTGGATCCCGAGGAGGATGTCAACGTGCATGTACGCGCATTCGGCTTGTTTGGCGTTCATATAGAGCATGTTGATAGCTCGCGCGCGGAGATACAGGCAAGGAAGTTTTTGCAGAAGATCGTAGGAACGAGAGCCGATTATACAAGAGACGAGCTTGTTTCCTTTATGCGTGCAAAAATACTCGAATATGTCCCAAATCTCCTTGCAAACAACATTATCAGAGAGAATATCGGTGTGTTGAAGATCAGCGCATATCTGTCTGATTTTTCTATCGCTATCTGCGAATCGCTTCGCGGGCATTTTGATGATTTCGGTCTTACCCTTGATAACTTTTCCTTCCACAGCATCAATGTTCCCGAAGAGGATCTCAGGATCATAAACGAGGCGAAGATCCAGAGAAAGAAGGCTCAGATCGAGGCTGAAGGAACTGCTGCTCAGATGGATATCGAGTCTGCCGCACGTGCACGTATGCGTGAGCGTGAAGGCTACACGTATCAGCAGGAGCATTCCTTTGATGTGATGAAGGCTGCGGCGCAGAACGAAGGCACCTCCTCAGCTCTTATGGGAGCCGGTATGGGTCTTGGTATGGGATTCGGTGTAGGAAGCGCATTCAATTCCGGCATGGCGGATATTACTCAAAATTCGCTTGGTTCGGTCAATGCCGCTCCTTCAAAGGAGCCTTTGCCGTCAAACAGTGCGGTGTGCTCCAAATGCGGCTCCGCACTGCACGAAGGGGCAAAGTTCTGCCTTGAGTGCGGAGAAAAGATCAGCACGCCCGCTTCTGTCAGGTGTCCCTCTTGCGGATCTGAAATGCCTGCAGGAGCAAAATTCTGTGCCGAGTGCGGATACAGATTCGGAGCAACATGTCCGAACTGCAACAACAAGATAGTCCCCGGGGCAAAGTTCTGCCTTGAGTGCGGAACTAAGCTGTAACGGTAAAGGGAGGTATTTATGAAAAAAGCATCTAAGACACCGATCCTGGCAGTTTCCGTTGCATTGATCGGACTTGTGTGGTTTGCGGCGGTTTCCGCTTACACTATTTTGCTCGAGCTTCCTTGGCTTTGCTGGGGAGCTGTATGCTGTGTTGCTCTTGAGATCCTGATCGCGGAGCTTTATATCCTTCTGTTAAGAAGGAACGCCGACGGCGCAGGGACCGAAAGCAGTGCTTTCGGTATTATAGCCACGCTTATCTATCTTCCCGTTATATTTCTTGTAAACAGCATTTTCGTTCTTGTATCATTCGGCGGCTTCAATATGCTGCTGCTTATATCCAATCTTGTCCTCACAATAGCATATATTATTGCGCTGATGTGGGTCGAGAGCCACATATCCCGCCTTTCTGCTCAGCTTCAGAGTGTTGAGCAAAAGACCGCCCCGAGTATAGATATATCGAAGAAGCTCGGCGCACTTTTGGCAATAGCGGAGGATGATGAGATAAGAAACAGAATTTTAAAGCTTAAGGAATCTGTTGATTACAGTTCCAATATTTCTACCGCATCTACAACGCTGAAGGAGTCCCAGATGGCTGAAAAGCTTGACGAAATAGCACAGCTGATGATCGGCAGAGCAAGCAAGGTCATTATTATTAGTAAACTTGGGGAAGCGGAAATGTTGTGGAAGCTTCGCAGCACCGCCTCGTCAGTCAGATAAGAGGAGCATAAACATGGATATGGAGGGATTGCAGTGTCACGGTTGCGGCAGCACCAACGTGACTTTTGACCCCAAAAGACGTATATTGAGCTGTAACCAATGCGGCAAGGAGGAGTATTATTCCCGATCTACTCTTAATGCTAACGGCAAGGTAGTATATGCCCGCCGCAATGCAATGTATTTCTTTAAGGAAGGAAGAATGGATGATGCTAAGCATTATGCGATGGAGGTGCTTGACATTTCCATGGATAATGCACCTGCATTGTACATTCTCAGCTATTATGATGAATACATAGCTAGAAAGCCGGACTCGATGAAGGGCTTTTTCTCGCAGATAATGAACGTGGCGCTTGAGTATGACGAGGTTCGCGATATATGCAGCCTGATAATGGCATCGGCATATAATCTGGCGGATTTCGAGGAATCGGTAATAAAGCTCATTGCTCTCAACATGCAGTCTCCCGATGATGCGAGGGAGCTGTGCATGGTCATGGATACGATATGTCCCTACCTGATATCGAAGCGTACCTCAGCGGCTTATCTGACAGACGAGCTGGTCGGAATGTACAGGGAGCTGGCGGAGCATTGCGGAATTCCCAAGACCTGCTTTGCCTTGCTTAAGTCTATTGATACAAATCCGGATTCCCCGTATGCAAGACAAAGCTTTTATCTCAAAGCAAAGGCTAAGTATTTTTATGATTGCTATGTCATGAAGATCGGAGTTGTGCTGAACGCCGTGAATGATCCCGCCATAAAGGCGAAGTTTGTCGGCGCATATAACACAAAATGCAATAAGTACAGAGAAGACGCCCAGATGTAAATTCAACATGAGGAGAATGTTATGAGCAATATAGTAACAAGCACGATCAATCTCAGCCCGATATTGAATCAATTGGAAAGAGTGGCACAGACCACCACTCGTATAGAGACAAATCTTACCAATACCAACAAGCGTCTGGATAAGGTCACGGGAGACCTTAGTGATCTCAGCCGCGAGCTGACAGCGCTGAAAGCCGCTTTTGATGTATTTATGGATGACAGTAAGAAGGCTGTAACGCTTCAGAAGGCGGCAACCGAGCTTATACGAGTACGCCAGGAGCTTGAGCAGAATTTCGGCGGGTACAAGATCGTCCGCGAGACGATGCTCGGTGTGCTTCAGGCAACAGACCTTGCTCTTGTCAAAAAGACAACGATCGCTACAGTTACAGAGGAGCTGATGCTCTCGACCCCCGATTATTGGCTCGCGCCATGCCTTGTAGCTGTTGCTGCATGGATAGGTAATGACCGTGATCTTGCCAATCGTGCAATAAAGGAAGCGCTCAAGAGAGATGAGGAGAAAACAGCGCTTACCATGGCACTCATATGCCGACGTAATAACAGAACGGATACCTGCTTCGAGTGGCTGTCGATCTACTTTGCAAAGCAAAGCGCCGATAATTTCACCGAAAGTAATTTTACCTATCTGAATGCATATCTCAACGGTGTGTTCGGATCCGATAACAAGCACATGTGCGAGGACTATATTGCCAAGTGGATGCGCGAGATCCAGGATCACGGTGAGGATTTCGAGAATGAACAGACCGAGCTGTGGAAGGAGTACTGCTCTGAGTTTACAGTTGATCTTGAGGGGCAGTTCCCGCAAATGAACGGCAACGTCCGCGAATACGGGGATATTCTCAGCTATGTTAACCGCATTAATTCGGTTGGAAAGATCGCAAACAATTTTTCGGATATGAAGAATGTTGCGATAGATGAAGAGAAAATGAAGAGGGATGTCGACCAGACACTCGTGTCATTGATAAGCCGCTGCGACGAAAAGGAGGTTCCTTTGCGTAAGGAGGAGCGCTATCTTTTGGCGGTGCGTTATTTTGACGGTGATACAGAAGCCGCAAAGCGTTCTGTGATCGAGGCTGACCGCGTGCGCACGGAGGAGACGATAGATCTTGTCAGCCAGATGACAAACATTATCATTAACCGTGATGATGCACTTCCGTCAGAGAGAAAGACCTCTGTCAACTTCCTGAGCGGCTATATCCGCGGAGGCTTCAATAAGTACATCTCGGAGAAGAGAGCGTCATTCCCGAGACAGATAACGATCGGAGTTGACTCATGGTCCGGAGTGACTTCTGACTGCTCTAATATCGATGCCTTGCACCGCGGATACGAGATGCATATGCAGACTGAACGTCAGCAGAAGATCGATGCCCTGTCCTCAAGCGTTCCGAGCATGCCGGCTGAACTGCCGCTTGCTTTGAAGATCCTGATGTGGATCATTTTCCCGATTGGAATCTTCTATACTCTTTACGTTAACTCGATCAAAAACAAGAGGGCAGACACCGATATGTATATTGCAAGGATCAATGCTGAATATTCGGCGAAGATCGCAGAGGGTCACAGAAAGATCGACAGTATCGCCTATGAGTGGAATCGTGCAAGAGAGATGGTATATGATTTTGAAAGCCGCAGCTTTCCGGACGTAGTTGCATAATTTCTTTGAATATTCAGGAGGTAGTAATATGGATAATAACGAATTGACAAATGAGCTGAATGAATTTGAAGAGCTCGAAGCGATGTTTGGTCAGGATACATCCGATCTTGATAAAATGGAAAAGGTAATGCTGACTCAGAATCTGGAAGGATTTGCAAGCTGTTTTCCGGAATGGGATCTTCATCCTCCGGTGGATTGACATTGTGCTTTCGGCAGGGTCTTGCGGTAGCAAGGCTCTGCTTTTTCTTGAAATAATATTGCCTTATTATTGCAAAAGCAGGCTTTGTGTGTTAGAATAAGGTCGGTGATCGCGATACCATGATTTTGCTTTGGAGGAGCAGCTTATGAAGATAACCGTAATGGGTGCAGGAAGCACCGTATTTACCAAAAACGTGATCGGAGACGTTATACTTACAGCGCCGCTGTGCGAGTGTGAGATAGCTCTCTACGATATAGATGGAGAGAGGCTGGAGGAATCGAGGATCGTTTTTGATGCGCTCAATTCCAAGCTTAATAACAACAAGGCTCACGTCTCGACATATCTCGGGGTCGAGCAGAGAAGGGAAGCGCTCAAGGGCGCGGACTTCGTGATCGACACGATACAGGTAGGGCTTTACGATCCCTGTACCATTCTTGATTTTGAGATACCGAAAAAGTACGGTCTTCGCCAGACTATAGGTGATACGCTCGGTATAGGAGGAATATTCAGAGGTCTTCGCACCATTCACGTGCTTCGCGACTTTGCACGTGATATGGAGGAGGTCTGCCCCGATGCATGGTTTCTCAATTACACAAACCCCATGGGTATTCTTGCGGGCTATATGCAGAGATACACGAACGTCAAAACGGTCGGACTATGCCACAGCGTTCAGGTGGTGGCTAAGAGATGCATGGAGCATCTCGGAATGGATTACGCGCGCTACGGTCATTCGCTCGTTGCTGGCATCAACCACATGGCATGGCTGCTTGAGATCTATGACAAGGAGGGAAATGACCTTTACCCCGAGATCAGAGAGCGTGCAAAGACAATAAACGATCAGAAGCACGGGGATATGATCCGTATGGAGTATCTCAAGAACTTCGGATATTACGTAACCGAGTCGAGCGAGCATAACGCCGAGTACAATCCCTTTTACATAAAGTCGAAGTACCCCGAGCTTATCGAGAGATACAACATTCCTCTTGACGAGTATCCGCGCCGCTGTATAAAGCAGATAGAGGGCTGGAAGGCACGCCGCGACAAGCTTCTCGCGGGAGAGGAGCTTGATCACAAGCGTACGCATGAGTATGCTTCCTACATAATGGAGGCTATGGTGACGAACAAGCCCTACAAGATAGGCGGTAACGTCCTTAACCGCGGACTTATCACGAACCTCCCCGCAGATGCATGTGTCGAGGTGCCGTGTCTTGTTGACGGAAGCGGTATATCTCCTACCTACGTCGGAGCGCTTCCCCCTGTGCTTGCCGCTATGAATATGACCAACATAAACGTGCAGCTTCTTACTATCGAGGCGGCAGTAGTTCAGAAGAAGGAAGCGATCTACCACGCGGCGATGCTTGATCCTCATACAGCCGCCGAGCTTTCGATCGACGATATAAAGGCGATGTGCGACGAGTTGTATGATGCTCATATTGATGCGGGATATCCCGTGTTCTGATAAAAAGGAGAGACATAAAATGAGAATAAGAAGTATCCTTGTGATCATGCTTGCAGTTCTTCTCGGGTCGCTCGTATCATGCTCGCCGGTACCTTCCGCTGAAGGAGAGACGGGAGATGCTGTTGTTGACAGCACGAGCGGGACCGAGACCGATATTCCCGAAGCAAACGGAGAAGGGAATGCTGTTTTTGTTGACGGTATTAACGGAAAGGATGAAAACGACGGCTTGACCGATCAGAGCGCAGTTGCAACTCTTGAGAAGGCTTATGAGCTTCTGAATGAGGAGTGCGGCAGGATCGTTATTATGTCATCCCCGAAGTTCGATATAAACTACTCTGCTCCCGAATATGAGGGGGAGGTTGTCATCACCTCCGTTTACGGCGATGTTGATTACAGAAAAGAGACGAGCGCGCGTCTGAGTATTGGTTATTCTTTTTCCTTCAACTCGCATACCGTTCTCGAAAACATCGAGATCATGTCTATAGGTGCGGCGTCAAGGCTGTGCTTCAACTTCCATAATGCGACAATAGGAGAAGGCGTGGAGGCTGCAAATTCGGTCTCCAGATATATTCAGCTTGTTGCAGGATATAACGTTACCGACAAGCCGCTAACTGCCGAGGGGCATATGACGGCAAAGGGGGTCAGCTATAAAGGAGACTGCACTCTTACCGTAAATTCGGGCAAGTGGCACTCGGTCATAGGAGGCAACTACCGAGCAGGTTACCATTCGCCCATGGGTACTTTTACAGGAAACGTAACCGTTAATATCGGAGGAAGTACCGAGATAACCTCCGGCGCAAGAGCGGATGATATAGAGGGCCTTGGAGTCAGCGCGACCGGACACAATATCACAAAGGGAACAGTAACTCTCAACATTACGGGAGGAAAGTTCAAATGTCCCGTTTATGCTGTGGGTAAGGTCGGAAGGTATTATAATAACAACAGTGAAAACGGCAAAAAGGGAACAGACGGTACTCAGTTCGGAAAAAGCGTCAGATATCAGGCGGAGATAAGCGTTAATATAAGCGGCGGCGACTTTACTGACGGCTCGGTCGTCAGAGTGCTGCAGGCTCCGGGAGATACCGCTGTTCATGGCAATTATGCGCTAAAGGTGACGGGCGGAAGCTTCCACAGCATGTTTGAATTCAGCGGTTTCGGCATTATAGGCAAGAGCACCGCTGCGGGAATAGACAAGTCTAAGGCTGTTGCATTTGATGAAATAGACGGAACAGCCACCGCAAACAAAAAGCCGCTGAGAATTGCATGCTGCGGCGACAGTATTACTTTCGGAACATGTGCTGCGGCAGAGACCTCGGGCGGCTATACCTACGCTAAGGAAAACTTCTTTTACCCCAATTTGATGCAAAAGCTCTACGGCACGGATGCTGTCGTGGGTAATTTCGGTTACCCCGGCTCTGCTCTCGGCTCGGGCTATAATAAGTATTATTGCTCGGGTGTATATAACGCTATGACGGAGTTCGATCCCGATGTTATCCTGCTTGCCCTCGGTACTAACAACGCATCGGGAATGCCCGGCAGTAAGGATGCCTTCCTCAGCTATTACAGAGGCATGCTCGGAGATATGCACAAGCGCTTCCCGGAGGCGAAGATAATTATGACGACCGCTCTCTACAGATGGGATAAGGAAGAGCGCACACAGCAGGTCGAGCAGTATATCATTCCTCTGCAAAAGCAGCTTGCCGATGAATACGATTATATCACGCTGTACGATGCTTATAACGAATATAAGCCCTACGGCACCACGCAGTATTATAAGGATAAGCTCCATCCCAACAACTTAGGCTATCAGAAGCTTGCCGAGGTCATGAAAAAGGGCGTTGATCAGGTGATAAGTGCCGATTAAAGTCCCCGAAATTCATACTGTGTATAGATATATAAAAAGATCCCGTAAGAAACGAGAATGTTTCTTACGGGATCTTTGTCTTTTTGATCGGGGAGCTTTAAACGATATCAGTCTGCCTTGAACTGCGAGAGGGGAGCTCTGCGGAGCAGTATCTGATTGCCCTTGTGATCTGTTGCGCAGTACATGTAGAGATATGTATCATCCATGTACATACCGCCGTAGATCGAGGTGGTTCCGACAGGGAGATCAAATATATTGAAGGGACCCTCAAAGTCTTCCACACCCTTAAGATCGAAAGCGCTGATGCCGGGCTTGGAAACCGAGAACTTGAAGATACAGCCCTTGTCGTCGGTAGCCTTTTTGTTGAGCTCATCATCCGTCATATAGGAGACGATAAGACGTCCGTCGGGAAGCTCAACTACGTAGGGAGCACCTGATTTTCTCTGCGTTTTCTTAGGAATGTAAACGTCACACTGGCTTATCCAGTTTACTCCGTCCTTTGATGTGAAGAGCTTTGCTGTAAGCACGCTCTTGTAGGGACCGTCGTTATTCTGGTTGGACTCGACGGACATTACATATCCGCCGTCCTTGAGCTCCTGGAACACGGGCATACCGTTCTTGATGGCATCATCGCCCGCCAATGCGCCGGGAGTCTCATTTGAAGTGTAGTCAGCTCTTACCCATTCGTTGTTTCTGTACACGAAGATATCGGTAGAATTTATGGGATGATTATAATCGTACACGCTCTTGCCTATTGCAAAGAAGCATGCAAGCTCACCGTTGAGCATTCCGAGGTGAGGCTCCCACAGTCCGCAGGAAGAGTACCACTTTTGGATATCCTCCTCGTAGAGATCCCATACGATAGAATGTCGCTGCCAGGTCTTACCGTTGTCGGTGCTTCCCATTATTCTGATAGAGGAATGATATTTTCCCGTTACCTTGATGCTGTCATTTCCGTCGCTTCTGTTGACAGCCTCGTTTGCTCTGTAAGCCACGAGGATGGAGCCGTCCTCGAGCTGATATGCCATTGCGTTGGCAAGAAGAAGCTTTTTGCCGTCGCGGTCATCCTGATCGATCTCATCTCTTGTGATCTTGACCTCATCCGACCAGGTCTTTCCGTTGTCAGAGCTGTATATACCGACAAGAGTGTTGTTCTGTCCGTATACCATCATGAGCCTGCCGTCCTTGAGCTTGGTCATTCTGGTGTAGGGAATTCCGGATACGCCTCTGACTGTAATGATCTCGTTTTCAAACTCGATCCCCGCAAACACGCTGGGTATAGCGTCCGCCTCGGGAGCGGTGTAGGTCTTTACGGTCTTTTCATTTTTGATCAGCTGAGCCTCTCCCTTGGTGGTGGAGATATACTCGGTCAGAAAGAGCTCGACCGCATGACCTGTGTGGTCAGTGCTTTTGCCGGCTACTACAATTATGACAGAAGCTTCCTTTTCTATGATGCTGACACCGTATTCGTTTTCTCCGAGAGAATCGATGAATTCGGTGCTTTCGGTCTTTCCTGTGTTACCTACAAGTATAGCGTACGGCTGATCTCCTTCAGCGGCTGATGACTTGACTGCTGAGGGAGTTTTACCTCCGATTGCATCTCTTACGGCATTACGGACTCTGTTTGCGGATTTGCTTACGCTGTCCTCGTATATGATAACGAAGCTCTCGGTAAGCACAGAGCCTGTCGGAACAAAGGAAGTGTCTGCTGGATCGTTTGTCCGGGT
>JAZMZS010000271.1:0-5032 GCA_045586105.1 Eubacteriales bacterium
CCTGATCGGTGGAGGTGAGCTGAGTAACTGCGATGAGCAGAAGACGGGTGCCGTCGGGACGGGTAAGGCCCTCGATCGCCGCCTCCATCATGCGTACCGTACCCGAAGCGTGGAGGTTGGTCATATCAACGTCAAGACCCGAGAGAACGCTCATTGACTTCTTTACGGTGTTTGGAATATCGTGGAGCTTGAGGTCGAGGAATATCTTGTGTCCTCTTGCCTTTATCTCACGAACGATAGACGGACCCTCTGCATAAAAGAGCTCCATGCCTATCTTTACGTAGGGCTTTCTGCCCGTGAATTTGTCGAGAAACGCGAGTACGTCCGCCTTGGAAGCAAAGTCACACGCGATGATTACGTCCTTACCCATTAGTGTGCACCACCATGTATATCTTTAAGATCTTTAATATTATATCTGTCCATTACCTCGGGCAGCTTTGCGATAATGTCGCGGCAAGCGTAGGGGTCGACGAGATTTGCCGCTCCTACCTCGACCGCCGAAGCGCCCGCAAGCATCATTTCTATCACGTCCTCGGCAGAGGAAACACCGCCCATTCCGACGACGGGTATCTTTACAGCCTCAGAGACCTGATATACCATCCTCAGAGCGACGGGAAGAATAGCCGAGCCCGAAAAGCCGCCCATCTTGTTATGAATGACAGGCTTTTTCGTTCTGAGATCTATCCTCATTCCGAGAAGCGTGTTTATGAGTGATATTCCGTCAGCGCCCGCCTCCTCGCAAGCACGTGCTATCGAGACGATGTCGGTGACGTTGGGGGAAAGCTTGATGATGACGGGCTTTTTGGTCACCGCCTTTACCGCGCGCGTTACCTCTGCCGCCGCCTCGGGGCTCGTGCCGAACGACATTCCGCCTCCGTGGACGTTGGGACAGGATACGTTGACCTCGAGCCAGCCTACCTCGGGGCAGGCGTCAAGCCGCTCGCAGGTGTAAGCGTAGTCCTCGATCGAAAAGCCGCTGACGTTTGCCATGACGGGCTTATGAAAGCACGCACGCATCTTGACAAGCTCCTCCGAGATGACCTTGTCAACGCCCGGGTTTTGCAGTCCTACCGCGTTTATCATTCCCGAGGGGGTCTCTGCGATCCTCGGGGTGGGATTTCCAAAACGGGGATCGCGCGTAGTTCCCTTGAAGGAGAATGTGCCGAGCACGTTTATATCGTAGAGCTCTGCAAACTCGTAGCCGTATCCGAAGGTTCCCGATGCGGGAATTACGGGATTGTCCAGCTCAAGCCCGCAGAGAGTGACCTTCAGTCTTTTATTCAGTTCCATATGATCTCCTCTCTCTCCATGACGGGACCTTCCTTGCATATTCTCTTGTTGCCCGTCAGCGTCTTGCAGCAGCATCCCATTCAGGCACCAAAGCCGCAGCCCATCCTCTCTTCAAACGAGTACTGTCCCGAGGTCTTGGCTATCTTGTCAAGCGCGCGGAACATGGGCTCGGGTCCGCAGGTGTAGAAGTAGGTGTAATCAAGCTTCGCCATAACGTCGGTAACGAAGCCCTTTGTGCCGTAGCTTCCGTCTGCGGTCGCTACGTACACGTCAGCACCGAGGGCGCGGAATTCTTCTTCATAGAAGACGTCGCCTGCCGAATTGAATCCGAGGATGACCTGCACGCGCTTGCCCTCGGATATGAGCTTACGGGCAAGGTTGTACATCGGAGGAACTCCGACACCGCCTCCGATAAGCAGGGGAGCGTCGCCGCTTTTTGCGGTGTTATAGCCGTTGCCAAGACCGATGAGGGTGTCGAGCACTACGCCCGCGCCCATCTCAGCCATCTTACGCGTTCCAACTCCCACCGCCTTGTATATGAGAGTAAGGGTGCCCTCACCGTAGTCGCATACCGAGATCGGGCGGCGCAGAAAGAGTCCGTCGAGCTTGATGTTGACGAACTGCCCTGGAGCCGTGATCGCACTCGTGTCTCCCTCAAGCAGCATCTTATATACGTCGTTTGCTATCCTCTCGTTTGAGAGGATAGTGTAAAATACCTGTTTCATTAAACTGCCTCCGCTCCCAAAGTCAGGAATCGATGGTGGAAACGCTCATCGTGGTCTCCTCGAGAACGTCGAGCAGTACCTTTACCGTGTCGAGCGCGGTGAACATCGTGATATTGTTCTCGGTAGCGAGCGCTCTGATCTTATATCCGTCAGAGGCGTGGTGAGCCGAGCCCGCATCCGAGGTGTTGATAACGTAAGCGATGTGGCCCTGGCGCAGTGCGTTCGGTATCTCCTCGCTTCCCTCGCTTATCTTCTTGAGGATCCTCGTGCGAATGCCGTTTTCACGCAGGAAGTTTGCCGTGCCGTCGGTCGCCTCGATATTGAAGCCGAGGTTGTAGAAGCGGCGAACCAGAGGCAGCGCTTCCTCTCTGTCCTTCTTTGAGACGGTTACGAAGATCGTACCGTAGTTCTGCAGATGCATACCCGATGCCTGCAGAGCCTTGTAAAGCGCACGGAAGAGCTTGTCATCGTAGCCGATAGCCTCACCCGTGGATTTCATCTCGGGAGAAAGGTAAGCGTCAAGTCCGCGTATCTTCGAGAAGGAGAATACGGGAACCTTTACGTACCATCTCTTCTTCTCCTCGGGGTAGATATCAAAGAATCCCTGCTCCTTGAGGCTCTTGCCGAGAATTACCTCGGTAGCGATGTCAGCAAGCGAATATCCGGTCGCCTTCGAGAGGAAGGGAACGGTTCTTGAAGAACGGGGGTTTACTTCTATGATTTAGACCTTCTCGTCACGGTCGACGATGAACTGAATATTGTAAAGTCCCTTGATGCCGATGCCAAGACCCAGCTTCTTTGAATACTCGAGTATCGTTCCCTTGACCTTTGAGGAGATAGAGAACGCGGGATATACCGAAATAGAGTCGCCCGAGTGGATACCCGTCTTCTCGACCAGCTCCATGATGCCGGGCACGAATACGTCTCTGCCGTCGCAGATAGCGTCTACCTCGACCTCTTTTCCGATGATGTATTTGTCGACGAGCACGGGCTTGTCCTCGTCTATCTCAACTGCGGTCTTGAGGTAATGGCGCAGCTGCTCCTCGTTTGCTACTATCTGCATTGCACGTCCTCCGAGAACGAAGGAGGGACGCACGAGCACGGGATAGCCTATCTTGTTTGCCGCAGCAACGCCCGCCTCGATGTTGGTTACCGCCTTGCCCTCGGGCTGAGGAATGTTCAGCTCCTCGAGAAGCTTCTCGAATGCGTCTCTGTTCTCCGCACGGTCGATAGCCGCACAGTCGGTGCCGATAATCTCAACTCCGCGCTCGTCAAGAGGAGCGGCAAGGTTGATGGCGGTCTGACCGCCGAGGGAAGCAACGACACCCTCGGGCTGCTCGAACTCAATGATGTTCATTACGTCCTCTACCGTCAGAGGCTCAAAGTAAAGCTTGTCCGAGGTCGTGTAGTCGGTGGATACGGTCTCGGGGTTGTTGTTGATGATGATAGCCTCGTATCCCGAATTCTTGATAGTGGATACGGCGTGAACCGTCGAGTAGTCGAACTCAACGCCCTGTCCTATACGGATAGGACCTGCTCCGAGAACGACGATCTTTTTCTTATCCGAGAGACGGGACTTGTTCTCGTCTGTGTAGGAGGAATAGAAGTAGGGGATGTACGCTCCCGTGTGCAGAGTGTCTGCCATTCTGTATACGGGCATTATGCCGTTTTCTTTTCTCAGATCAAATATCTCGTTTTCCTTTTTGCCCCAGAGCCTTGCGATGAACTTATCTCCAAAGCCCATCCTCTTTGCCTCTCTGAGCACCTCGATGCTGCCCTTGTTATCCGAGAGCTTCTTTTCCATCTCTACGATGTTCTTCAGCGCAATAAGGAAGTACTCGGTTATAGCCGTGATGACGTGAAGCTCAGCGGTGGAGACGCCGCGGCGGAGAAGCTCCGCTATAGCGAATATATTATCGTCCTTGAAGGTGGTGAGATAATCCTTGAGCTCGGCGTCCGTGTAGGAGTCGAACTTGGCAAGGTAGAAGTGGCACACGCCCGTCTCGAGCGAGCGAACGCTCTTGAGAAGCGCCTCCTCGAGATTTGAGCCGATCCCCATGACCTCGCCCGTCGCCTTCATCTGCGTGCCGAGCACGTTCGATGCGGAGGAGAACTTGTCAAAGGGGAAGCGCGGGATCTTTGATACTATATAGTCGAGTCTGGGGGCGGTCGCCGCCGTGGTGTTTGCTATCTGAATATCCTCGAGCGCCATGCCGACGGCGATCTTTGCCGTGACCTTCGCTATCGGGTAGCCCGATGCCTTGGATGCGAGCGCAGAGGAACGCGATACGCGGGGATTTACCTCGATGAGGTAGTATTCGCTCGTCGTGGGGTTGAGTGCGAACTGAACGTTGCATCCGCCCTCGATCTTGAGCGCCTTTATCAGCTTGATAGCCGAGTCGTTGAGCATCTTGTGATCCGCTTCGGAGAGGGTGAGGATAGGTGCTACGACGATCGAGTCGCCCGTGTGCACGCCTACGGGGTCGATGTTCTCCATCCCACAGATGGTGATGACGTGGTCGTTTGAGTCGCGCATCATCTCAAACTCGATCTCCTTGTAGCCCTTGACCGATTTCTCGATCAGTACCTGGTGAACGGGAGAAAGCTTGAAGGCGTTGGTGCCTATCTCGACCAGCTCCGCCTCGTTGTTTGCAAATCCGCCGCCCGTTCCGCCGAGAGTAAACGCGGGACGGAGAACTACGGGGTATCCTATACGCTCAGCCGCCGCCTTTGCCTCTTCAAGATCGTAGGTGATCTCGGAGGGAATGATGGGCTCTCCGATGTCGATGCAGAGCCGCTTGAACATTTCTCTGTCCTCTGCGCGCTCGATGCTCTCGGAGCTCGTTCCGAGCAGCTCTACCTGGCATTCCTTGAGAATGCCCTTCTTCTCGAGCTGCATGGCGAGGTTAAGTCCGGTCTGTCCGCCTATACCGGGAATGATAGCGTTGGGGCGCTCGTAGCGGAGTATCTTCGCTATATACTCGAGCGTGAGCGGCTCCATGTATACCTTGTCCGCA
>JAZMZS010000272.1:0-1600 GCA_045586105.1 Eubacteriales bacterium
CTATTACCTATTACTTTTCACCTAACTAAAAAACTCCCCGAAGGGAGTTTTTTAGTTATCAGGTATATCTGCTCATTATCTCGCGCTGTACCGAATCGCTCTCGAGGACGAATTTCGTGCTGTATCCACCGACTCTTACGATAAGGTCGCCGTGGAGCTCGGGATGGATACGCGCATCCTGCATATCCTCAAGAGATGCTGTAGTGATCTGCGCAAGCTGTCCGCCGTTTGCCATGTATGCACGGAAGAGGGCAGCGATCTTTGCACGCTTTTCGTCGGAATCCGTCTCTTTGCAAGGAATAAGAACGTTAAGCGTAGTTCCGCCGAGTCCAAGGTGAAGGGGAAGCTTTGTCACAGACTTGAGCATTGCAGTAAGACCGCTCTTGTCCGCACCGGGTCTCGGTCCCATAGTATTTCCGAGAGGATCGCCCTTGCGGTGACCGTCGGGAAGTGCCCATGTTTCGCGGCCGTAGCTGATACCGCCGCCGAGAAGTGAGCAAGCGCCCATATATACGCCGCCGCGGATAGACTTATACTTTCTGATCTCGCTCCAGAACATTTCGAGCACACGTGCCGCCCACTTGTCAACTACCTCAAGGTCATTACCGAACTTGGGAGCAGCGAGCATTATCTGACGGATGTCCTCGTGACCCTCGAAGTTTGTCTTGAGTGCCTCTGCAAGCTGTTCCTTGGTAACTCTGCCATCACCAAACACCACAGTTTCAAGAGCGGCAAACGAGTCTGCGACAACGGCAAGTCCGGCAGTTTCAACAACACCGTAGTTATATACTGTTCCGCCTGCGTCCTGGTTGATTCCGCGGGCAATACAGTCGTCGGTATAGACACTCTTGACGAGCTTTGACAGGTTCTTATCACGAAGGGTCTGACCGAGGCTGCAAAGCTCGGTGAATATAGGTGTAAGATATTCGATCTGCTTTACAAAAGCTTCGTAGATCTCTTCGACAGAATTATATGAGACAAGGCTTCCCGTATCAAGACCGATCTTCATGCCGCTTTCAATGTCGCGTCCGTTGTTAAGGGTATATTCGAGAACCTTTGCAAGGTTAAAGGATCCGTCCTCGCATCCGAAGTTACTCTTACCGGGGATCTCGATCTCCTGACATCCGAGAGTAGCATAGTCACGTGCATCCTCAAGGGAAACACCGTAATCACGAAGACCGTCGATAACGAGAGTATCGCTGACGATAGTGGGGTCACTCATTCCCTCAGACCACATCTTTACGATAAGGTCCATAACCTCCTTCGGAGTACTCTTGTCGATACGCACCGCAACTCTGGGGTGAGTATCGTGGTATGTACGAAGAATCTGAAGCATAAGGAATGTAAGCTCGTTGGTGGCGTTCTCGCCGTCCTCAGGGCGAACACCGCCGAGAGTCATATTATGAGCACCGTGCTCGCGGATCTTGAGGATAAAGGAAGCGATGATATCGTCCTTCGGAACTTCATCAACTCCGTTAACATAGTAGGGATAGAAATACTGGTCAGCTCTGCCGAGGGAATCTACCCAGTCCCAAAGAGAGTAGAACCACATGAGCTGTACAGCCTCAAGAAGATTCTCCGGCTTATCGTGTGCGATCTT
>JAZMZS010000273.1:0-14225 GCA_045586105.1 Eubacteriales bacterium
CGTGAGAGCGACCAAGGGAACGCCCAAATACGAGGCACAGAGCAACGTCAAGAGAACGCTGTTCTTCACGGCAACAGCCGCCGAGATGGAGATAGGTATCGCCTTTGTCGGAACGGGCGCGGAGTACGCTGTTGCGGATTCACTTACCCTTGTCAGACTGAACGAGAGCTCTGCGGGCACGGCTGAGATAAAGAACCCCTCTGCCGACAGCACATACTCCGGCAATATTGCAATTACCGTCAAGAGCGATGCTGCGGGCGAGTATTATCTCAAGCTGAGATTTGCCAATGCGGGCGCGAAGATAGCCGACCTTCCTCTTACCGTGAACTACAAGAAGTATGCCTCTGCCGCACTCTACAAGACGGATGTCATGGAGGGTGCCGAGGTTGCCGACTGCCTCTACATCCCGATAGTACTTATCAAGGGAGAGAATACCGTAACGAGCATTTTCTCATCCACCCTTCGGATATACTCTGCGGAGATAGTTGATGTTTCTGCGAGAATGGATTGATCTCGAAAGAAAACAAAAAAACGGGGGAAAGCCTTTTTGAAACATGGCTTTCCCCCGAGCGCTTTTTGAAGCGTGCGTCTCGCGATCTTGGGGGCTGCTTTTTTTTGCTGCCATGACCTGTATTTTTTGATATAACATCGTTATTTTTTGTATTGAAATATCGGCATTTTTCGTGTATAATCGAAATGTATAACCAATTCTGCAAAACATTTTCAAACCTTGGAGGAAAACGAAAAATGGTCAGCATAAGAAAAGCCGATTACGGACACACCGTCGAGATAGACGGCAAGCCTTACGCAAGGATCCTTGCCTGCGAGGGTGCCGTTGATACCTTCGAGCCTATCGAGGACGGAGCGTGGACGTGGCACAGACACACGAGCACCCCCGTCGATCATATGCGGATGGAGATGCTTCTTATAGGAGAACCGGATTTCACCATGGTTCCCGCCATCAGCTACAACGGCAACGGCTGGGGCTCTCTTGCCGAGTATATCGGTGACAGAGCGGAGGACGGAACGCCATGGTCGTGGGCGTCGCACAGAGCGACTATCCCCTCCTGCACCTACAGCGAAAACAGCGATATCTCCATCGCTCTCATGGCACTTGAAAATGACAACAACGCCTGCTCTCTCTACAAGGTGGACGAGGGTGAGCTTCACGTTGTTATCTTTCCCGAGGAGGAAAAGCCGAAGACCCTGCAAAGACACTTCTGGGGCGAGCCCTTCCAAGGGACGATGGAGCCTAAGAGCGACTTTACCGCTATCATTCTTGCCGTTCCCTCCGACGGGACCAAGCACCGCTACAAGAGCCTGCTTGACTTTGCGTGGCGCTTCTACGGCCACGAGATAAAGGCACCCATGACGGCGAAGGAGCTATACCGCCTCTCTATCGCATACTGCCGTTACCTCTACCAGAAGGAAGAGAACGGCTTCGGCGGATTTACCGTCGGCGCACAGTGGTATCCCGGCTCTCACTCCTATAAAAAGTCCGAGCACCGCTATGAGCTCGGTTGGGTAGGTCAGAGTGCTTCTATGGCGAATGCATACATCTGGGACTATCTGCAGACGGGCGACAAGGAGAAGCTCGAGACTGCTATCGACGCCCACGACAAATGGATAGAATTCGGTCACAGAGACGCGGGACACATCTCCGTCAAGATAGACTATGACCCTTGGAGATACGTTGACTTCGAGAAGCTTACCGAGGCGGATTTTGACCGCTATAAGCTCGGTGAATGTATGTTTGAAACGTACAAAAACTTTAAGGGCAAAAAGTTCCGCCGCGCCCCCGACGGACAGATACTTTTCCAGAACGACGCATGCAATCTCGGTACGGGTGCAGACGGCTTCTTCGAGGCTTATGACCTGTTAAAGGAAGCGGGCATAGACAAGCCCGAATACCTCAAGACCGCGCTTTCCATCTGTGATTTTGCTCTCGCAAGACAGGATGAGGAGGGCAGCTTTGCAAAGTCCTGGGACGACGAGGGCGAGCTGAGAGCGAAGAAGGGAACTATCGGTACCTTCCTCGTGCTTCCCATCATAACCGCTTACAAGAAGACGGGAGACGAGAAGTATCTCGACTCGGCGGTCCGTGCCTTTGATTTCTACTATCAGGGGCTTGAGCGCGACGGCTTTACCACCGCGGGTGCGCTTGATACGTATTCTATAGACAAGGAATCCTCCTCTCCGCTTTTGCGCGACGCACTTGCTCTTTACGAGGTGACCGGAGACGAGAAATACGTGAAGAGAGCGGAGAAGATAGCGTGGTATCTCTGCACGTGGATGATGTATTACACCGTTGAGTACCCCGAAGATTGCGTGATAAAGAAGATGGGCTACGATACCTTCGGCTCTACGAGCGTTTCCACTCCTCACCAGGCAATGGACCAGTACGCGCTTCGCGACGTGCTCTCCTTCCTCAAGCTCTACGAGATCACGGGCTACGAGCAGTGGAGAGAAAGAGCGGTAGCCTTCTGGTGCAACGCCTGCCAGTGCATCTCTGACGGTACGATGTACGTAAACGGCAGAATACGCCCCGCAGGCTCTCAGGACGAGGCCGTATTCCATACCCGCTGGGGACGTTACGGCGTAAAGCCCTTCATGCCCTCTCAGTGGCTGCCCGCATGGCCCTGCGCCTTCAGACTTGAGAATCTCCGCTGGCATAAGGATTGGTCCTTCTTCGACGAGGGACTGTCCGAGATCAAGGGACAGATAAAAAGATGACCCCGGTTACAGTAAAATAAACACCGAAAGGGACGGCTTCGCCACGGAGCTGTCCCTTTTGTATTTGGCGATAATACAGCGGATATCTCCCCGCTTTTCAGAAGTATCGGGATGTATACGGCGGAAGCGGAGAGTATCCACATTCCGTTTTTCGAAAAAAACAGAACAGGAACAGTACGTTTTTTTACTATAATTTATTATAAACTATTGCATTTTTGACTATATGGTGATATACTTACTGTGAATAATAGGCTTAATATGTCCAAGAAACCGAAAGAGGCTGGCAAAAAATGCCAAAAATAAAGAAACAAACGGTTTGAGAAGCGGAACATGACAGCTTTTCAAGGTATTACGAAAGGAAGCGAGCAACAGAGAAATGGACAGACAGGAAAAAAACGCTGCTGAGTATTATACTATTGACCTTTTGCATATAATGAAGGCGCTGTGGAGGCGCCTGTGGTTGATAGCGTTAGCGGGAATAGTGGCTGCGGGAGGAGGCTTTTGCATATCCTCGTTTGCGATAACGCCGAAGTACTCATCCTCGATAATGCTGTATGTCAACAACAGTGCATTTTCACTCGGCAACACGAGCTTCAGTATATCCTCCTCCGAGATCACGGCGGCACAGAAGCTGGTCAACACCTACGGAGAGATACTGAACAACAGAACCACCCTCGAGCGTGTCATCGAGAAGGCGGGTGTCGAGTACACCGCGCTTGAGATGAAGGATATGATCAAGAGCGCACCGTCAAACGATACCGAGATCATGCGCGTGACGGTCACCTCGCACGATCCCTACGAGGCGGCGAATATAGCAAACTGTATCGCAGAGGTGCTTCCCGTCAGAATATCCGAGATAATCGACGGCGCATCGATGGAGGTCGTGGACAGCGCGGTTCCCGTGCGTACCAAGATCTCGCCGAGCATAACGAAGTACACCGTCATCGGATTCCTGCTCGGAGTGCTCGTCAGCGTCGCATCGGTGGTAATATCGGCATTGCTTGACGATACCATCCATGATGAGGAGTACGTGCTCAAGAACTATGATTACCCGATACTCGCGAAGGTCCCGAACCTTCTTGATACGGGATCAAAGCAGTATGAGTACTATTCGAGCAAAAGCCAGAGAAAACGCAGCTGAAGGAGGGGGATATGGCAATAATGAGAAAAAGCAAAAAGCCCCCGTTCATGGCGGGTGAGAATAAGAAGACGCTGCACAAGAACCTGCAGTTTACGGCGACAGAGCAGTATAAGCTGCTGAGAACGAACCTCGACTTTACGCTTCCCGATGACGGTAAATGCCCCATCATCGGAGTGACCAGCTCCATGAGAGGAGAGGGAAAGAGCACGACCGCCGTGAATCTCTCCTACGTTCTTGCCGAGAAGGGAGACAGGGTGCTTCTGATCGACGGAGATCTGAGAATTCCGTCAGTCGCAAAGAAGATGGATATACCCTCCACCCCCGGACTTACCGATCTGTTGATGGGCAAGGGAGCGCAGATATCCGACTTTCAGTCGGCGGTGCTCAAAAAATGGTATATACTTCCCTCGGGTGAGATACCCCCGAATCCCTCCGAGCTTCTCGGCTCTCGCAGAATGGAGAGCATACTCGGAGATCTCAGAGAAAAATTCGATTACATCATTATCGACCTTCCTCCCGTGAACATCGTCTCGGATGCGCTGTCGATCGCCCGCCTCATATCGGGAATGATCGTGGTCATCAGAGAGGAATATACCGAGAAGAAGGAGCTCGAGAGATGCATCCGCCAGCTCAGACTTTCAAACGTCAACGTGCTCGGATGCGTTATGAATGAGGCAAAGAGCAATTCCGGCTCCTACGGAAAGTACAAGAAGTACAAGTACTACAAGTACTACCGTTATTACCAGAGCCCGCACACCCAGAGCAATGAGACGGGTGAGGGCGGCGGCAGGACAGTATGAGCGGGCTGACAGATTGGCACACTCACATCCTTCCCGCGATGGATGACGGAGCAAAGACAACGGACGAGAGCCTCGCGATGCTGTCGATGCTTACCTCCCAGGGAATCGGGCGCGTGTGCGCGACACCTCACTTCTACGCGAATTCGGATTCCGTCGGGAGCTTTCTTGACAGGAGAGACGAGGCATTCTGCCGATTGAAGCAAAAGCTTTCCGATGATGCTCCCGAGATACTGCTCGGAGCGGAGGTAAAGTATTATCCGGGTATCAGCAGGATGGACGGACTCGAGAAGCTCAGGCTCGGAGAGAGCAGGCTGCTGCTGCTTGAGATGCCCTTTGGCAAATGGACCGAATATACTAAGAGAGAGCTTGCCGAATTATCGAGGCGCAGGGATATAAAGATTATGCTTGCCCATATCGACAGATACCTCGGTATGCAGAGCGATGATACGTGGTCGGAGCTTTACGAAAACGGAATGCTGATGCAGGTGAACGCCTCATTTGTCAGAGGGGTGTTTTCGAGAAGACGGGCGATGGAGATGCTTGCGGGGCACGGGATCCACTTTATCGGATCCGACTGCCACAATACCTCATCGAGAGCCCCCGATATCGGCAGTGCGTATTCGCTGATAGAGAGAAAGCTCGGCACCGAGTGCATCGAGGATCTCATATTTTTAGGCGGGGAGATGCTATCCCCTGCCGCTTCCCCGGCTGATATGCCGGATCTGAAATGATAATAAAAAAATTCAATATGATCTTGAAAGGAACAACAACAATGAAAAAGTTACTTGCATTCGCACTTACTCTGCTCGTAGTCATGAGCATGAGCCTGGGAGTATTCGCAGCTCCCGGAAAATTCATCAACAGCCCTACGGCTAACAACGCCCCCGTGGTCATCGAGATCAAGCCGCTCAGCCCCGACTGCACGGGCGAGATCATCGTTACCCCCTATTCTCAGCGTTACACTCTTCCCGAGGAGGAGAGAAAGGCGATAGAGGCGGCATATGCCGAGATCGTAGCGGCGATCGACCTTACCAAGTTCTGTGACATCTTCGCGGCACACGTACACAAGCAGAAGATCGATCCCGAGGATCTTGCGGTCTCCGACCTCTTCGACGTAAGAGTGGTCAACTGCACTCACCATGAGCCTCACGAAGGCTTCATCATCACGGTCAAGCTCGATACTCTCACCAACTTTGCGGGACTTCTCCACTGCCATAACGGCGATTGGGAGATGGTTGAGAACGCAACCGTGGATCAGGCTGCCAAGACCCTGACCTTCCAGGTAGATGAGCTCTCTCCCTTTGCTGTGGTAGTAGACGTATCCAACCCTGCACCCGACGCGGGAGATGCGACCAACATCATTCTCTGGGGCGGAGTTGCAGTCGTCAGCGCAGCAGCGCTCACGGTAGTAGTTCTGATGCTCAGAAAGGCAAAGAAGGCTGAAGAGCAGTAATCACCGGCAAATCTACAAAAAGGGGAAGGGCTATGAAACCGACACCCAACAGATCAACAGTACTGAAGGTCACTGCAATAGCACTTACGGCAGTCCTTCTGATTTCGGTGGGCTTCTTTGCGCTTAGTATGTGGGAAAAGCAGCGCAGCAGATTTCCCGAGGCTCCCTCACTCGACCGTACGATCGAGTACAACGGAGTAAAGTACGAGCAGAAGACGGGGATAGAGACCTTTTTGATCTTAGGACTTGACAAGCGTACATCCTCAGATACACCCGAATCCTACAATAACGATAAGCAGGCTGATTTTCTGATGCTGTTCGTGTTTGACACAGAGGAAAAGAAGTACGGTGCTATCCACATAAACAGAGATACCATGACAGACGTGGCGCGCCTCGGCGTTGCGGGTGAGAGCATCGGCTCAGCAGTAGAGCAGATAGCGCTTGCCCACACACAGGGAAACGGCAAGGAGGTCAGCTGCCGTAACGTGGCTGATTCGGTGTCGGGTCTTTTGTGCGGAGTCAAGGTCATGCATTATCTTTCGGTTACAATGGACGCTGTTCCGATATACAATGACCTTCTCGGCGGAGTGGAGGTCGAGGTCCTCGAGGATTTCGGGGGAATCGACGAAACTCTCGTCAAGGGGGAGCGCGTTACTCTTATGGGAGAGCATGCACTCAACTACGTCCGTACCAGATACGGACTTGAGGACAGCTCGAACAGCACGAGAATGCAGAGACAGCGCCAATACCTCAATGCCATTCGAGAAAAGACAGAAAAGATGATCGGGCAGGACAGCGAATTTGTCGTGAGAGCCTCGCTCGAGATGTCGGAGCATATCGTATCCGACCGATCGGTCACTCAGCTCCAGGAGCTTGCAAGAAAGATGTCCGAGTATGAGTTTACCGACATATATTCGCTTGAGGGGAACAACGTAGCAGGAGAAGAATTTATTGAATTCTACCCCGATGCCGACTCTCTCAAAAAAACTGTTATAGATCTTTTCTATACTCCGAAAGACTGAGATAAAATAAATAATGAAATCAGAAGTACAAACAAAGGTGCACGAGGCGGATGCCGAGACAGAGCTTTCCCTCGGGCAGCAGGAGAGCTCGGGAGAGTGCTTGGAGCTGCAGGATTTTTCGAAAAAACCGGTGTACGGCTTTTTCAAGCGCATTCTCGATATAATATGCTCGCTGCTCGGGCTCGTAATACTCTTCGTGCCGCTTGTCATATTGAGTGTGATCATACTCATAGACAGCCCGGGAGCATCGCCGATATATGTGCAGAAGCGTGTCGGCAAGGGCGGGCGGGTGTTCCGCTTTTACAAATTCCGCTCAATGATCCCGAATGCGGATGAGATGATAGGCACGCTTGCTGACAAAAATGAGATGGACGGTCCTGTGTTCAAGCTCAAAAACGACCCCAGAATAACCAAGGTGGGGCGCTTTATCAGGCGCGCGAGCATAGATGAGCTGCCTCAGCTGTGGAACGTGCTCAAGGGAGACATGAGCCTCGTAGGACCGCGCCCGCCTCTTGTCAGAGAGGTGGAGAAATATACAGACTACCAGAAGCAGCGTCTTGCGGTAACACCGGGAATGACCTGCTATTGGCAGGTCCAGCCGAAGAGAAACAGCATCCCCTTCGAGCGCTGGCTGGAGCTCGACCTTAAATACATAAGAGAACGCAGCATCCTGCTCGATATCAAGCTTCTTTTTCTTACGGTAGGAGCGGTATTCGGGCTGGAGGGAGAATAATGAGCCGAAGTACAAGCGAACCGCAGAATATACCTCCCATGAGAATAGCAATGCTCGGACATAAGCGCATTCCCTCGAGAGAGGGGGGCGTTGAGATCGTGGTGAGCGAGCTTTCGGTCAGAATGGCAGAGCTCGGGCACAAGGTCGTCTGCTACAACAGACGCGGGCACCACGTAAGCGGTGCAGAGCATGACAGAGAGCGTGCAGATGAATATTCGGGAGTTCGGCTCATAGACGTGTTCACGATAGACAAGAAGGGTCTTGCGGCAATGACCGCATCCCTGTCTGCGGCGCTGAGAGCGGCATTCGGCAGATACGATGTCGTTCACTTCCACGCGGAGGGACCCTGCGCTATGCTGTGGCTTCCTAAGCTTTTTGGCAAGAGATGCGTTGCTACCATTCATGGTCTCGATCACATGAGAGCGAAATGGGGCAGATTTGCTTCATGGTACATCCGCACCGGAGAGAAGTGTGCAGTACGCTTTGCCGACGAGGTGATAGTGCTCTCCGAGAACGTCAGAGATTATTTTATCGGGAAGTACGGCAGAGAGTGCACCTATATTCCGAACGGCGTCAGCAGACCCGTGCACGCGGAGGCTTCGCTTATACGTGACAGATACGGTCTTGAGCGCGGCTCGTATATACTTTATCTCGGCAGAATAGTCCCCGAAAAGGGATTGCGATATCTTATAGAAGCGTACAAGAGCCTCGATACTGACAAAAAGCTCGTTATAGCGGGCGGATCGTCCGATACCGATGAATTTGCGGCAGAGCTTGCTTCGATGGCGGAGGGCGACTCGAGAATAATATTCACGGGATTTGTCGAAGGACAGCAGCTCGGTGAGCTGTATTCGAACGCATATATCTATACACTGCCATCCGATCTTGAGGGAATGCCGCTCAGCCTCCTTGAGGCAATGAGCTACGGCAACTGTGTCCTGACGTCTGATATAAGGGAATGCACCGAGGTCACAGGAGAATACGGTGTCAGCTTCCGTGCAGGAGATGTGCAGGATCTCAGAGATAAGCTCGGGATGCTTTGTGCCTCTCCCGAGACTGTAGAGCACTACAGAAGGCAGGCATCCGAATACGTCCTTTCCCGCTACAGCTGGGATGACGTGACCGAGCGTACGCTTGCCCTATATATAAAAAGGAAGAAAACCAAGCAAAAATGATCGGCTGAAAGGGAGCTGTCCCCGTTCTGTCCGATGCACAAAAAGGAAACTACCGTCCATCGGAGGAGAAAATGAGAGTATTGATCATCAATAAGTTTCTGCATCCGAACGGAGGGTCGGAAACCTACATATTCAGGCTCGGAGAGGAGCTTGTCCGTGCGGGACACGAGGTAGAATACTTCGGTATGGAGCACGAGGGAAGGATCGTCGGCAACAGTGCGGGCGCCTATACCTCGGATATGGATTTCCACGGCGGGAGCAAGCTTTCCAAGCTCACCTACCCCATAAAGACCGTGTACTCGAGGGAAGCGAGAGCAAAGATCCGAGCCGTCCTCGACAGCTTTTGCCCCGAGGTGTGCCACCTCAACAACTTCAACTACCAGCTTACACCGAGCATAATACTCGAGATAGTTAAGTGGCGGCGGGAGACAGGCAGAGAATGTAAGATAATATACACGGCGCACGATTATCAGCTCGTTTGCCCGAACCACCTTTGCTTCGATATCCGTGCTGGTGTCCCGTGCGAAAAATGCCTCGGCGGACACTACTTCAATTGCATAAAGGGAAGATGCATCCACGGCTCGGCAGCCAAGAGCGCTGTCGGATGTGCTGAAGCATCCTTTTGGAAAATAAAAAAGACCTACAAGTATATAGACAAGATAATATGCTGCTCGCACTTTATGAAGAGCAAGCTTGATACAGACCCCCTGCTTGCAGACAAGACTGTCGTAATGCACAACTTCATAGACAGAGCGGAGCATATGCATACAGAGAAAAAGGATTATGTGCTCTACCTCGGGCGTTTTTCGGAGGAAAAGGGTATCCGTACCCTGACCGAGGCGGCAAAGAGGCTTCCCGAAATACACTTTGTCCTTGCGGGCTCAGGACCGCTTGCCGACAGCTTTGCGGACGTGCCCAATATCACAAATGCGGGCTTTGTCGAGGGAGAGGAAAAGCAGCGCCTCATTAGCGAGGCAGCTTTCACGGTCACACCGTCGGAATGCTATGATAACTGTCCCTTTTCGGTGATGGAGAGCATCACACAAGGAACTGCCGTGCTCGGAGCTGATATCGGAGGTATTCCCGAGCTGATAACAGAGGGAGAGACGGGAGAGCTGTTTTGTGCGGGGGATGTTGATGGTCTGAGTGATAAGATCACGTATATGTGGGAAAAAATACACAAGGCGGACGGCTACAGCATGAGAGGTGCTGAGAGGTTTCTTACCTGTGCTGAGTATACACAGGAGCTCTTACACACAATAGGCTGACAGCCTCTGTCTGATGGAGATAAAAATGGCAAAAAAGCTAAACGGCACCGTCATAGTAACATACCGCTGTAATGCGAAGTGTACTATGTGCAACAGATATAAGGCACCCTCGAGACCCGAGGATGAGATCTCTGTTGAAACGATAAAGAAGCTCCCCGAGATGTATTTTACAAACATCACGGGAGGCGAGCCCTTTATCCGCGAGGATCTTGCGGATATCGTGCGTGAGCTTTATAAGAAGAGCGAGCGTATCGTAATATCGACAAACGGCTTTTTCACCGACAGGATCGTGGCACTCTGCAGGGAGTTTCCCGATATCGGTATCAGGATCTCGATAGAAGGCCTCGAGGAGACGAACAACGAGATAAGAGGGCTTGACGACGGTTACAAGAGAGGGTATACCACTCTCAAGACACTTGTGGAGATGGGCATGAAGGACGTCGGCTTCGGCATGACGGTACAGGACAGAAACGCCCCCGATCTTGTGGCATTATATGATATATCGGATGAGCTGGGGATGGAATTTGCTACCGCCTCCCTTCACAACAGCTTTTATTTTGTAGAGTCAAAGAATGTCATCCGTGACAGATTGATGGTAGCGGAGCAGTTCGAGCAGCTGGTAAACAGACTTCTCGAATCATCAAGCCCCAAGAAGTGGTTCCGTGCTTACTTCAATCACGGACTTATCAATTACATATTCTCGCAGAAGAGGCTGCTTCCGTGCGATATGAGCTTCGACACCTTTTTCATCGATCCGTACGGAGACGTTATGCCCTGCAACGGAACGAAGGACAAGGAGGTCATGGGCAACCTCAACGAGCAGAGTTGGGACGAATTATGGTCGAGCCCTGCGGCAGAGGCTGTCAGGAGCAAGGTAAGATGCTGCGAGCGCAACTGCTGGATGATCGGTTCTGTCTCACCCGCTATGCACAAGTACATATGGGTTCCCGCCTGGTGGGTGGTAAGACATAAGTTCTTCGGATTTTTTAAGAAGAAAAAATACTCGATGTACGAGAACAAGATCGTACGTGACTACAGAGACGGCAAGGTTACAAAGGAAGAGCTCGATGCCCTGTCCACCTGCGATATGTGCGCTATGGCAAGCGACGGCTTGAAGAAGCAGGAGCAGACGTCGGGAGAACCTGTATGAAAAAGGTCCTGTATCTGACGAATATCGAGGTCCCCTACCGCGTGAGCTTCTTCAACGAGCTGGCACAGAGCTGTGAGCTTACCGTGCTTTGCGAGAGGAAGCGCTCGGCAAACAGAGACCGTGCGTGGGCCGGGAGCGTTGCCGGAAATTATAAGATCAAATACTTGAACGGCATCAGGATCGGCGGAGAGAATTGCTTTTCGCTCGGGATCCTCAGACATATCTTCTCAGACTACGATAAGATCATCGTCGGCTGCTACAACAGCCCTGTCGGAATGACGGCAATACTCGCGATGAAGCTCTTTGGCAAAAGGTACCTCGTCAATCTTGACGGTGAGCAGTTTATTACCGCGCACGGATTGAAAAGCACCCTCAAGAGGTTTTTTCTCAGAGGGGCAGAGGGATATCTTTGCGCGGGCGTGCATTCCTCGCAGACGCTGAGAGAGCATATCGGAGATGCCGCCGTGATATACCCCTACCGCTTCGGCTCGCTCACATCGGAGGAGCTTGCCCGTAACAGGGAGAGGTCGGGCGAGTGCAGGCGTAACGGTAAGGTGCTCGTCGTAGGACAGTACTTTGACTACAAGGGTATGGATATTGCGCTCGAGGCTGCAAGGCAGGACCCGGAGCGTGAATATATATTTGTCGGGATGGGTGTCAGGACAGAGCTTTTTGAGCGTGAATGCAACACCCCCGCGGCGGAGAACGTCACGGTGATCCCGTTTTTAGCAAAAGAGGAGCTTGAGCGCTATTACACCGAATGCTCGCTTCTCGTGCTTCCCTCACGGCAGGAATGCTGGGGGCTGGTGGTCGTAGAGGCGGCTTCTTTCGGAATGCCGATAGTATCCACAAGAGGGAGCGGCGCTGCTCTTGAGCTTCTTTCGGAGAGCCGTCCCGAATATCTTGCAGAGGCGGGGGATGCCCGATCGCTTGCCGAATGCATCCGTGCCTTCTTTGACTCGGAGGACAAGGAGGAGTATTCCCTCGAGCTTCTTCGGGCGGTGCGGGAATACTGCATAGAGTCTAATGCCGAGGTGCATCTCACAGCCCTCGGAATAAAATAAATATCGGAGCCTTATATGAAAGAGCCTAAGGTCAGCATAGTAATTGCCGTATATAACGTAGAGCAATATCTCGAGCGCTGCCTTATGAGCGTGACGGGACAGACGTGGGAGAATATCGAGATCCTTCTCATAGATGACGGTTCTCCCGATGCGTGCCCCCGTTTGTGCGACGAATGGGCAGAGCGCGACGGGCGCATCCGTGTTATCCACAAGGAGAATGCGGGTCTCGGCATGGCGCGCAACACGGGCATAGAGCATGCGACGGGCGAATATATCTGCTTCTTTGACAGCGACGATTATATTTCCCTTAATACGGTGGAGCATGCGGTAGAGCGTGCTCTGGCGGCAAGAGCCGACACGGTCGTGTTCGGCGTTTCGGTCATGAACAGTGAGCTTTGTGAGACAAGACGCTATATACCGACAGTAGGAGAGCGCATATACGAGGGAGAGGCGGTCAGAGAGGAATTTCTGCCCGAGTTCATCGCGCCCGATCCACACGGAGACGGCACGCGTACCTTTTATATGAGCGCATGGGTGCTTATGTACTCGACAGAGCTGATAAAGAGGACAGGCTTCAGATTTGCATCCGAGCGGGAGATAATCAGCGAGGATGTGTATTCGCTGCTGTCATATTTCAGATATTCGGACAGGGTCGCAGTCCTGCCCGAGGCTCTCTACCGATACTGCGAGAACGGAGCGTCGCTCAGCCGAAGCTACCGTGCCGACAGATGCGAAAAAATACGTCACTTTTACCTCTCCTCGCTTGAGCTTTGCGGCAGGCTCGGCTATGGGGAAGAAATAAAGCATAGAATTACAAAGCCGTATCTTGCCTTTACCATCTCCGCACTCAAGGGAGAGGTAAGAGCAGCAAAAAACCGCAAAACGGCGCTTGAACGTGTCCGTTCGATTGCAGAGGACGAGGTACTTCGCGGAGTGCTTGAGTATAACAAGCATGACCGTGTGTCGCTGACGAGAAGATTGCTTTTCTTTACGCTCAGAGCGCGGATGTACCGCCTGTGCGTGCTGCTTCTCGGGAGAAAGAGATAATATGAAGACAAAGCGTGTCGGAAGGAAAGGACAATGACCGAAAATAAAAACAAAAAGCGCATCGGCATCCTTACCTTTCACAGGGCAGACAATCTCGGTGCGGTCCTCCAGGCTTATGCACTTACAAGAGTGCTCAGAGACCGCTGCGGTGCGGATGCCGAAATAATAGATTACAGAGCGCCCAAGGTAGAGAACAACGGCAAAAGCACAAGAGGTCTTCGCAAAATAGCCATGAGTATCTACTACGCGGTCAAGCACCGCGGCTTTGAGCGCTTCAGGCGTGAGCAGCTTTGCTTGTCCGAGGAATGCTCGCATGATGATGCACAAGAGAAGACGAAGGGCTTTACCTCCTTTATCACGGGCAGCGATCAGGTGTTCAACTACGACTGCTCCGGCTGGGATGACGGTTATTTTCTCGACTTTGCAGGTGCGGACAAGGAAAAATATTCATATGCCGCGAGTGTCGGCAATTATAAGCTTACCGACAAGGAAAAGGAGCATATCGCGCGTCTGCTCTCTGATTTCCGATGCGTTTCGGTCAGGGAAAGAGCGGCGCTTGAGGCGCTTGACGGGGTGAGCCCCGACAGGCTGAGATGCGACCCCGATCCCGTAATGCTGCTTTCGGGCGAGGAATGGATG
>JAZMZS010000274.1:0-13172 GCA_045586105.1 Eubacteriales bacterium
ATCGATGAAATACGATGTGAGTTAAAACACAAAGACAAATTCGGAAACATTATAGCGCTGAATATGCTATCGACGGCATTTGCTAAAATGATGCGGGGAGAAAGTACCCGCGAAACAAAAAAAGACTTCGCAAATACCGCCGTATTCAAAAATTATAATAAAATCATCGAGCTTGTAAGCCATAACTACGCAACTCTTACATTCAGCGATGCAGCCGAACATATGGGCTTTACCAAGCCATACTTCTCGAAATTGTTTTACCAGATGTTCGGCATGACTTTTACCGAATACCTTAACACCGTGCGTATCGGAACTGCAATAAAAATGCTGCGTAATGATCAAACAAGCATAACCGAAATTGCCTATAGCTGCGGTTTTAATACTATACGCAGTTTTAACCGCACTTTTAAGGACGCCACCGGATATACGCCGTCTTCTCTTCCAAAAGATTATGTTTATCCATTCCGCATAAAGCAAAAAGAAGGAATTGACCCCACGCTTAACTGCACGATAGTTATCGAATAAACGTCAAAAAGCATACTACGCACAGACAAAAACTCCCTGATAGCAATTGCTATCAGGGAGTTTTTATATAATTATTCTTCCGCTTTCAATATCTTCAATAACCTTTGCAATTGCATTTTCCTCATTGCTTACGGTTATGTAGTCTGCAGCCTTTTTCGCCCTCTCGGTTGCATTTGAAACAACGATGCTCACATGTGCGGCATCAAGCATCTCAACATCATTGTCGTTGTCTCCTATTGCAATCGTTTTACTTGCATCTATCCTTAAAAGATCTGCAAGCTTCCTCACAAGATTTCCCTTGTTTACTCCTTTCGGAATGATTTCGCAATATTCTTTATGAGAACGCACAAAGCCGAAATCATCAAACCTCGGATGCTCGTTGAGTAAAGCAATCAGCTTCAAAACGTTATCCTCATTATCGCTTGCAAAAAGTATCTTGGCTATTCTTTCTTTTACATCCCTGTAATGACAGGTAAGGTCGGGATAATTCTCGTTCAAACGGTGATTCTCGGTTGATGCATTTTTCTTACAAAAGTATATTTTATTGTGAAGATTGACCTCGATCCCCATCTCAGGCAAGTTTTCTTCGACATAAGCTACCAGATCAAAGACTCTCCTAGGCAGTTCCTCCGACCATAAGAATTCCTCTTTTGCATAATCATAGATCCCGCCGCCGTTTAAGCATCCGCAAGGTGCATTCGGTTTAACCGCTTCATAAACGTCCTTTGCACCATACGGTAACCGTCCCGTGATAAAAGTAAATATTCCGCCCTCAGATTTGAAATACTCAATTGCGTTCAAATTTTCTTTTGATATTGTTAAATCCCCACGGAGTAAGGTACCATCCAAATCCGTGATAAACAGCAAACCCTCAAACTTTTTCATCTGACACATCCTTTGCATCTATTTGCCGCTGACATAGCTTTTTCTACAGTATAGCATCTTTCAGCCTGCAAATCAAGAAACAAAACAGAGTTCATAATCATACAGCACCCTTGCCGTCATGTAAGCAACGAAAACAGAGACCGTGACCACAGTCTCTGTTTTCCATTAGCAGTATTGCTGCTTGAAGGATGGATATTCGTCTTAAGTTTCTCTACAGCATCCGATTACATCCGCACCTGCATCAAACTCGTTTGTTTGCACTCAGGCTTATTCTGATAAGCTCGCCGTAACGGGAAAACGGCATTTGCTTGTCTTCATTCGTACGTTTATGGCGGCATTACTTTGCCGTCTATGCATATCTCGTGACCGCTTTCGCTTTTAATTACTTCTATCATTTTTAATTACCGTAATACTCTCTTATTTTTGCGTTTATTTCTTCAACAAGCCTTTCAAGTGCGTCGCTGTCATCAACGCTTGCTACTGCAGTGATCTTCTGACGGAGAACATAGCCGTTTTGTCTGCGCATCGCTTCAAAATTAAGGCCTTCTCCCGTGTCCTCTTCAGCACTCGGAATAAGTGTTTTTACAAGCTCGTCAACAATTTCCTTTGGATAACGCTTGTCGACAAAGAGGTCTTCAAACACCGTATTTTTCGTAATCTGCGGAATAAATCTGTCATCGTCCTCGACGCTTACGGTTGTGCTTACACGGATATCTCTGCTTGATGCAGCCGCACTGATTTCATACTCGCCGCCGATCACTCTGAAATCCTTTACATTTATATCATACACCGAAAACGCTCTGTCTGCAAGCTCAAATACAACTTCTTTTTCTTCACCCGGAGCAAGCTCGATCTTATCAAAGCCTACAAGCCAGCGCACAGGTCTTGCAAATCCGTATGCACTGTTGCCGATATACCTGGATGTAACAGGATGCGGGAGTGCCGAGGCGTAAAGCTGTACGACCTCTTTACCCTTAGTATCGCCAACATTCTTAACGGTTACGGTTACGGTATTTCTGTCACCCTTAATAGATGTGTACTCAAATTTCGTATAGGAAAGTCCGTGTCCGAACGGGAAAAGAACATCATATTTCTTTTTATCGTAGTAGCGGTAGCCTACGTAGATGTCCTCGCCGTAGAAGCACTCGTCGCCGTCACCGGGGAAATTGAGATATGCGGGATTATCCTCGAAGCGAAGCGGATGCGTTTCTGCGAGCTTACCCGACGGATTTACCTTTCCAAAGAGGATACGAGCCACAGCACCGCCGAGCGCCTGTCCGCCAAGATATGCGTGGAGAATAGCAGGAACCTTGTCCACCCACGGAAGTTCATTGGGACTTCCTGCCATAAGCACAACTACAACGTTGTTGCACGAGGCGCTTACCGCTTCGATCAGCTCATTGTGTGCAGAGGGGAGCTTCATGTGCTTTCGGTCACGTCCCTCGGTTTCATAGGAATCGGGCATACCTGCAAAAATCACTGCTCTGCCGCACTGCTTTGCCGCTTCTACTGCTTCGGCAATAAGGTCGGGGGAAGTTTCGTGCTTTTCATCATAACCGTCGGCATATGTAATTTTCACGCCGTTTTCGGCATTGAGATACTCTGTAATATCATCCACAAAGAAAGGCTCTACATGGCTTGAGCCGCCGCCCTGAAAGCGTGGTTTCTTCGCAAATCCGCCGATAACTGCAAGAGGCTTGCCGCTTTCAAACGGAAGAATGTTACCGTCATTTTTGAGAAGTACCATACATTCCTCTGCCGCTGTTGCCGCAGCACTGTGATGCTCCTCTGCAGAGAATGTTCCCTTCTCTGCAGCAGGCGAATGACGGAAGATAACACGGAGAACGTTTGCAACCGAATTGTCAATTTCCTCCACAGTAACCTCGCCATTCCTATATGCTTCCATAAGCTCTGCTTCGCGGATACCGCCGTAAGGAGGCATTTCAACATCTGTGCCTGCCTTATATGCGGCGACACGGTCGCTTATGGCATTCCAGTCGCTCATTACATATCCGTCAAAGCCCCATTTTTCACGAAGAGTTCCGTTTATAAGCTCTCCGTCCTCACCGGCATACTTGCCGTTGACACGGTTGTATGAATGCATAACAGTCTGCACGCTTGCTTCTTTTACTGCCATTTCAAAGGACGGAAGATAGATCTCATAAAGCGCTCTTTGGCTAACGTTTGCATTAGTGGAAAAACGGCGTGTTTCCTGATTGTTTACAAAAAAATGCTTTGCACAGGCAGCAATGCCCTCTCCCTGAAGTCCTCTTATAAATCCTGCGGCAAGCTTACCCGAAAGATACGGATCCTCCGAATAATACTCGAAGTTATGTCCGCAAATGGGTGAACGCTTAATATTCATACCGGGACCGAGAAGTATAGAAACCTGCTCGGCTCTGCACTCCTCACCTATGTATTTACCAACGTGTGCGGCAAGCGAAGGATCCCATGAATTTGCCATTGCACAGGCAGGCGGGAAGCAGGTTGCCTTTACCGTGTAATAAACACCGTTTTCATCCTTGGCACGCTTGCGAAGTCCGTGAGGACCGTCACACATCATAATTTCGGGAATACCGAGTCTTTCAAGATATTCGGCATGCCATGCATCGTGTCCCGAACAGAAAGAGAGCTTCTCCTCAATGGTCATTTGTGAAATTAGTTCTTTGATTTTTGTTTCCATTTTTTCTTATAATACCTATGAAATGGCGGCTCGGGCTAAACCCAAGCCGCCGAATTCCTATTCAACTATATTCGTTTCGGTAAATCCGTCAAAATTTACGGAAGCTTCCAGGTCTTTTGTAACAGTTATAACCGCTTTTCCCTCTACTGCGGGAGTATTGTCAGTATGGTACAGACCTACCGCATTTGCAAAGGTACCGCCCGTAATATTCATATAAATATTACCACCGAAAGATACGGGAGTGTCGGTTGCATTTGAACCGGTTCTGTGTATTCCGTATACAGGACCTGTAAACGTACCGCCGCTGATATTGAAATAAACGTCACCCTCGCAACCGTTCATACCTACCGCTGCGATAGCATTTACACCGCTGTAGGTAAATGTGCCTCCGCTGACGTTCACGGTAAGCGTAACGCCACGGTCGATCGTACCGATAGGCTGGGTACCGTTGGCGCGAAGGTTTCCGCCCCTTAAGATCAACCACGTGCCGCTTGCAACGCTGATCGTGCAATTCTCATGGCAGGAAACGTCCTCGGGCTTAAGCGCACCCGCTCCAATGCTGTATCCGCCGTTGATAGAAATTTCACCCGTACAGACAACGCCCTCTCCAACCGTGAAGCTGTTATAATTGCACTTTACGTTTTTACCGCTTCCGCTCGCCTCAAGGGTGATGTGCTCGATCGTCAACTCGCTTGAGAGGGTTATTGAGCCGCTGATGAGAAGCTTCGCACCGTTTGTCTCTCTATAGTCAACTCCACCGTAAACGGACGTTACCGTTACGTTATCCGCACATTTTATAAGATGTGTTTCTTTAACCGTAAGCTCTCCGCATACGACCACGGTACCGCCGGTTTCTCTGAGCATTGCAATAGCAAGACCAAGATTATCTACCGCATTTTCGGGAGAAGAACCGTCGTTTGTACGTGCTCCTGTGTCGGATACGTATACCACTTTACCTTGCGCCTTGGGAAGTGCGGGAAGCTCCATATCATTACCGAAAACCTCGTTATAGAAGTTTACTGCAAGCGCAGGATAGCTGTCCTTGTTGGGATGTACTCTGTCGTTATAGTCAAGCATTACGGAGTAATAGTCGTGCAACGTTTCGTGAGTAGGTATAAAAGGAAGCTCAAGGTCATTTGCGATTCCCTCTATAACCGCGGGGAGAATGTTTACCGTTCCCTGATACAAAATATCAGCGCTTGTCGCAGGGATCATAGATGACAAATATATCTTGGGGTTAGACTCGAGAGCCTGAAACTCACCGATAAGTGCCTTGTATGCGCTGACGAAATCATCTATTGCCAGAGGATCCGTCATGCTTCTTGCATCGTTTGTTCCAAGCATAACGATAATGATATCGGGATCGCAATTCATGAGCTTGGTATATTCTTCAGTATTGGGATACCAATTCTCAGGTGTATCGCTCTTTGCATTATACGGAGAGTCGACGCTCATTACATAGGAAGAGGGCTTGCCGCAGTTGATCACCTCGTATCCGTCGCCGAGCAATTCCTGGAGTCGTGCGGGATAGCTGTACTTTGCGGCGTTTGTTGAGCCGGTTCCGTACGTGATACTGTCTCCTACACAAGCAACGGTAATAACTTCTTTTTCTTGGTTTTCTTCTGCGAGTGCAAGGATCAGAGCGATTGCATCGCGGTTGTTGATCTTTCCGTCGCCTGTCACATCGACCGCATCGGCATCAATGTCCCAACCCGAGAGATAACGAATAAGGATCGTAACGTCGCTGTTTGTAAGAATTCTGTCACCGTCAAGATCACCCTTAGGAGCTAATTTCGGAATGATTTCCTGCTCTTCAAGGATCTCTCCGCAGTCGGAGCATTTCTTTCCCTCGGTGAGACCTGTCGCGGTGTACGTAGGCTCTACTGCAGCAATAATCTCCTCGGTATGCACGTGGAAAGCTTTAAGTGCGGGACCCACCCCATTGATGTAGACCCACGCACTGTCCTCAAGAAGAGCCGCGAATGTATCTTTTACGAGAAGTGTTTCGGGGATTACGGCTATAGGGTCACCGTTTGTATTAAGATTTGTGTTTCCGTCATCGAGATAGAAGAGATTGCCGTCAGCCGTTGTGGTTCTCCATGCACCAATATGCACGCCCTCGGTTGCCGCCGTATCCGTACCTGTAACGGTTCCCGAGTTGTACACGTTTTGGAAAACGAATTCCTTGGCACCTGACAGAACACCGCCCATAATACCGCCTACAACGCCGCCAGTAGCGGTGACGTTGCCGGTATTCATAACGTTCTTTACGGAGAATTTATCCGCCGCCGCAATGTTCGCGTATCCTATGATACCGCCTACGTATTTAACACCGGATATATTTCCTGTATTGTAAAGCTCAAAGAACGAGGTCGTGATATTGCTTGCTCTGAACACGTAATATCCGACAATACCGCCCGCCTCATCGCTTCCGTTTGCGGTTACGTTCTTATAGTTTGCACATTTAGCAACAGTAAAGGTGCTCGTCGCCGCACTCTTATTATAGTCAGCCTTACCTACGATGCCGCCGACATCCTTTTTACCCGTGATCTCGCCGTCGTTTACGGTGTTGACTATACTAACGTCAGCAGTAACACCCGAACCGATGCTTACGAAACCAACGATACCGCCGACGTAATTACCCGTCGTAGATACGGTACACTTGTTAGTTACGTTTGATATTTCAAGACAGCCCGTCGCTCTGCCGATCAGTCCTCCGACATTGCTGTAGGAAGAGCCGTTGATCTGACCGCCGATAGTAAGATTCTTGATTGTGGCGGGCGAGTCTGAAGTGCCGCCGACCACAGCGAAAAGACCTACATCGTTTGCACTTGCTGTGATGTCGATGCCCTCAATACAATGACCCATACCGTCAAAGGTACCGGTAAAATTACCGATAGGCGATTGGTCATAGCCTGTAAGGTCAATGTCGTTTGCAAGGTAGAAATTTCCGTCTAACGCTTCGCTCTTGCCCATGAGAGAGATAAGCTCCTCGGGAGTGGAGATCGCAGTATATACCTCGTCAATGGGAGTAAGGGTAAAGGAGTTCAGGTTTCCGCAGGAGCTTCCGTCAACGCATTGCACCTTGAGCATGGACGTGCCCTCGGGCAGATATACCGTGCCGATCTCCGAATCAGATACCTTTGACCATCCTCCTGTTGACGTTGCATTGAAGCTTATCATCTGCTCCTTGCCGTCTACAAGCACACGCAAAGAATCTATAACGTTCTTCGAAGTATTATTTGCGTAAGATACGCTGAGAACGTAGGTTCCTGCCTTTTCCGTGTCAAGAGAGTAGGAAATATAATTGCTCATATACGCCATAACTGTGCAGTTAGCTGATATTTCGGGACGGATCTTACCGTATTTGAGAGTGAAGTCCTCTGCCTCAAAGGTGGACGGCCCTGTTGCCGCAATACCATGACTGATAAGAAGGTGCTCTGCCGAATACGTATCCGCAAGGATATCCATCATATATTTTGCATTTTCGATAAGCAGTGAACGGCTTACAGTACCGTCATCAACGGCGCTCATAAGCTCCGCATACTTATCGTCCATGTGATATTCGTATGAGCTGCCGTCCGCACCCCAGTGCATAGACGAGTGAACGTTGTTTCCTGCGATGATTTCTTTTGCAAGATTAGAATCATTTGTCCAGTCGGTAGTGACAAGGCCGTCAAATCCCCATTCGCCGCGCAGAATTCCGCGGATAAGCTCTGCGCTCTCTGCGGTTTCCGTGCCGTTTAAGAAGTTATACGAGGTCATGACTACGCCAACACCTGCATCGACACCCATCTTGAACGGAACGAGATAAAGCTCACGAAGTGCACGCTCTGAAACGCGGGAATCAATTTGGAAGCGATTAGTTTCTCTTTCGTTATTTATAAAATGCTTGATGGAGCAAGGGACACCGTGAGCCTCAACGCCACGGATAAGCTCGGACGCCATCACACCCGTAAGGTAGGGGTCCTCGGAGTAATACTCGAAGTTTCTTCCGCAAAGCGGGAAACGGTGGAGGTTTACACCCGGGGCAAGCCACACGTCAATATCACTTGCAACACACTCTCGCCCGACAACGTCTCCGAGGTCTGCAACTACTTCCGTATTCCACGTGCATGCAAGTGCAGTGGCACAAGGAAGCCCCGTGCCTTTGGTCGCGTGGCGAATGCCTGCAGGTCCGTCGCAGGTATACGCAAGAGGTATACCGTACTTTTCAACAAGCTCGGGGCTACCGCCCCATGCACCCGTATTTGTAGGTGATGCGTTTGTCATAAGTGCGATATATCCAAGCTCCTCGTTTGACATTTGAGAGAGAAATTCGTCCACGGTTGCCGTGCCTTTCAGCACCTCTGCAAACTGCATAGGCTCACTTAAAACGGTTCTCTCTGCCTTTGAGGGAGTATGCAAAAGATCACTGCGAAAAGAAGAGCTTTCTCCAACGTTTTCCGTACCGTCATAGGTCATTCTGTCAAATGCAGTAGTAGGTTCGCAAAGCTCGGTTAGCTGCTCTACAACGCGGAGCTCGGTTTCTGTATGATTACCCGCAACGACAGTGTTGCGTACTGAGTTACCGACGTAAACGGAATAATCGCCCGCTTCCATTACGTAAGCAGACTTATGTCCTGTTGCACCCAAATCGTCATAGGATGCCATTGTGTCAACGTCAAACGATACGGACACGGTTTCGCTTGCACCTGCAGCGAGAAGCGAAGTCTTTTTAAAACCGCAAAGCTCCTTTGACGCCTTTGAAAGAACGGCGCCTCCCGTGCCCTTTTGCGGTGCGCCGAAATAAACCTGAACGACCTCTTTACCGGCTACCTCACCTGTGTTTGTTACTTTGGCGGTAACTGTTATCTTGCCGTCAGCCTCGGTATAAGTGACGTTGGAAATATCAAACGTAGTGTAAGAAAGACCGTAACCGAAAGGATAATCTATAAGGGTTCCTTCCGTATCAAAGGTCTCAAAGTAGCGATATCCCATATAGATATCTTCGTAATACGTGGTATAGTCGTTGCTTTCATAGAAGCCGTTGTAGCTGGGATAGTTTTCAAGCTCCTTTGCAAATGTATCCACGGTTTTACCTGACGGATTGATCTCACCGATTAGCGTTTGGCAAAGTGCATCCACGCCGCGAATGCCGAGATAATTTGCGGTAAGGACCGCATCGGCATAAATGCCGTCAACTCTGCCGTTGGCAAAACCGATATTCATGGTATATCCGGTGTTGAGAACAACAATAACGGGTTTGCCCTCGAATGCCGCACACACCTTAGTAAGCTCAGCCTTCTCGGCACTTGCAAGCGGAAACAACGCCTTCCACGTATCGCTGCCTTCATGGGAGGTTCTGTTTAATATGTAGACTGCCTTGTCCGCATATTCAGCTGCAGCTGTATACTCTGCGTCGGTTGGAGAATAGGAAAAATCCGTACCCGCACCTGTTTCCGCTGCCGCCTTGTAAGAATCAGAAAGCGCGGTATAAACGCCGCCGAGCTTGCCTTCTTCTACATATGATGAAAGTACATCGCAAGGACTCTTGGGAGTCTCGGACGGCACAAAATAGCCGCTGCCGCGTCCCATAAGGAAGAAGCCGCCGGTCTTGCCGTCGGTATAAACCTGACCATCACCGAATATTGCGATTTTATCTGTCGAGGTAAGAGGGAGCGCACTGTTTTCGTTTTTGAGAAGAACAAGTGCCTCTGATGCTGCAGCATACGACTTGTCCGCACCGTCAGAGGTGGAGTATGCATTTGCCCCAAAGGACAACAAACTGCACATAAGCATAGCCGCAAGCATAATAGAAATTAACGCTTTGATTTTCATATATACCTCCAAAAAATAATTTCCCATTTACATTATAGCAATTATATGCTATAATACAAGCGAATACAAGCAAAACAGTAGCGGGTTTTTGCGAACTTGGAGAGTATAATGAGTATTATTTATGAAACTAAATTCAGCAGTATACATGCATGGCACAGACCGAACATAAGATACATGCATCTTCACGCACACGATTATATTGAGGTATTATATGCACGCGGAGGCGAGTGGACAGTATATCTTAATTTCAAGGAATACAAGCTTAACCGCGGAGACGTGTTTTTTTGTTTTCCGGGACAGCTACACGCCCATGAAGCTACAAATCATGAAAACGTCGCACTGTTATTCCCCAAAAACATTCCGATTTATGACGGTGTTTTTGAGCATTATATAGCTGATGATCCTGTGCTTCACAATGCAATAGATGAAGAAACGGACGCTTTGTTTATCAAAGCCGCAAAAGCAAACAGAATGGATTCACCTTACGCAAAAGGCATTGCGTGCGGATATATAGCGTTGATTTTAGGTGAATTGCTTCCATTATTAAATCTTGTTCCTGCGAGCCAAAAAAAGATTTCTAAAGAAGAAAATTTGATCCGTTACTGCTCCGACCATTACAAAGAACCGATCACGCTCACTTCCGTGGCTAAGGCGCTTAACTATTCTCCCACGCACGTTTCGCATTTGTTCAGAAACAAGCTGCAGATCACCTTCACCAGATTCATAACCTTGATGAGAATAGAGGATGCAAAAAAGATGCTCCGAGGAAATAAACCTATCACGCAAATTGCATTTGACTGCGGCTTTGGCAGTATGCGTACCTTTAACCAAGCCTTTAAAGCGGAGATGTGTTGCACCCCAAGCGATTATAGAAACAAGCATAAAAAACAGTGAAGGCTGCAAAAGCGCAGCTTTCTTAAGAGGTATCCGAATCGGGTAGGAGGGGCGACTAACCCCCGTCCTCCCACAACACCGTGCGTACGGGTCGTACACGGTGTTTCGATAAGTTGTTGCTTGTGACTTCTCCTTTGATGATTGCTAAACATTCTTGACATCTACTCTCGGTTTCCACCCTACCCTCAGTCATTCAATCTCCGTGGAGCAACTGTTTTCAAGCGCAATCATTCACCTTCGATTTCACACTACTTCTTATCGTCCACCCCTTCCCTCTGTGGTGATTAGCCACTTCTTCGGTACTATGAGTGGAGCTGACTTCTGCAAGTTCAACCGCTGCCTTTCGACACGGCTTACTCCTATGGAAAGATGGGAGCGTGCCTTGCAGACCTCCCCGAGTAAGAACAATAACCTTCATTCCGTAACCGCCGCATCTACTGTATGGGATTCGGGTAGCATTGGACTTCTTCTTGTTTGGCAGAGTCGTCCGTCCCAAGCCAGCCTTATATGCGATTTCTGTTCGTCAATCCGGAACTTTGCCCGCAGAGGCACTTTTCAGCCTCTACATCCGGCTTCCTTCAGATTCCACCTCACGATGGACACCCTTGCCTTCGGCTAATGCTTCCTGCTTCCGAGCGCATAGTGGACTTTCACCACCAAATTATTGCCCATGTCGGGCGCACCAACAAAAAAACAAAGCCACCTTTCAGTGACTTTGTCTTCAGCCTGCCGTATGGTCAAGCTTTGCTTGCCATACGGCTCTTTGCTTTGTGATGGCGACTATCGCCATAGGCCGTTAAATTCACATTTTTGCGTAAAATAACCGATAAAAACAGAAATTATATATCGTCAATATTCAAGTATACTATTTGTCGTCGTTTTGTACTCGCTTTTCTATTTCCGCATTTGCTGCAGAAATAAGCTCATCAAGTCTCTCCGGAGTCAGGCGGCTTCCGACGGAGGATCTCAGAACCCCGTCACGCTTGCGGCGTAACACGGGATTATCAAGGTTAAATCCGAGTTCGTCAAGCTTTTCTACCGAAGCCGCAGGAAGCACCGCACGAATAAGAGCTTCTGCAACATCACTCGGTATAGACTCATTCAAAAGGATATCCTCAAATGTGCTGTTTTTTGTAATCCAAGCTTTTGCGGCAGCATCCGCTTTTACGGTTACTTTTGCACAAAGAGGAAGGTCACGGCTGCAACCACCTGCGTGCAGTGTATATTCACCGCCTATTTTTCTGAAATCGCCTATTTCTTCATCATATACGGAAAATGCTCTGTCGCAAAGCGTGAACGTAACCGTCTTCTCTTCCCCTGCTTCAAGATACACTTTATCGAACCCGATGAGTGAATTCTCAGCGCGGTCAAAACCGTGCGCGGACGGTCCTGCGAAGGTATACGTATAAGGATGTCTGTCGCATCCGACATAAAGCTGCACTACCTCCTTACCTGCTCTGTCGCCAACGTTTTTGACGGTAACGTAAACGGTATCGTCTTTGACGTTTATCGAAGTGTACTCAAACTTTGTATAAGAAAGTCCGTAGCCGAACGGGAAAAGAACTTCCATTTTACGCTTGTCATAATAGCGGTAACCAACAAATATATCTTCGCCGTAAAGGCAATTATCTCCGTTTCCGGGGAAATTGATGTAAGCAGGATTGTCCTCAAATCTCAGCGGATACGTTTCTGCAAGTTTACCCGACGGATTTACCTTGCCGAAAAGGATACGTGCTATTGCAGCCCCCAGTGCCTGACCGCCAAGATATGCATGCAAAACCGCAGGAGCTTTATCGATCCACGGCATTTCATTGGGACTGCCCGCCATAAGAACGACTACCACGTTTTCGCAAGCGTCACACACAGCCTCGATAAGTGCATTGTGAGCGGGAGGCAGGCGCATATGTCTGCGGTCGCGTCCCTCAACCTCATAGGAATGAGGCATTCCCGCAAAAATTACCGCTCTGCCGCATTTTTTTGCTACTGCTACTGCCTCACCGATAAGCTCATCGGTGGTTTCATGATTTTCGTCGTAGCCGTCGGCATAAGTGATGTCGCACTCATTTTCTTTTATGATATACTCGGTAATATCATCTACTTTATACGGTTCGACTCTGCTCGAGCCTCCCCCCTGAATACGAGGAGCTTTTGCAAATCTGCCAATAACGGCAAGGGATTTGCCGCTTTCAAGCGGTAACAGCGAATTCTCGTTTTTGAGCAGTACCATGCACTCCTCTGCTGCCTTTGCCGCTACACTGTGATGCTCTTCCATGTCATAAGGCTTTGCATCGTCGATCGGAAGATGACCGAGCACCACTCTGAAGATATTAGCAACCGATGCATCTATCTGCTCCATGGTGATCTC
>JAZMZS010000275.1:0-8819 GCA_045586105.1 Eubacteriales bacterium
GACCACCGGCGGTTCCTGACATCCAGCATCTGCATGCCGGTCGCATCCGAGACATCCGTGGCGAACTGCCCTGTCAGAACATAGCGGATATAATCCTTGGGCAGAAGCAGGTGCCTCATCTTCGCGTATTTTTCAGGTTCATTCTCCCGGATCCACAGAACCTTTGCCGCAGTCCAGGCTGCCATCGGCGGATTTGCCGTCACCTGCAGCCACTTCTCCATCGGCAGCAGGCCGAGCATCTCTTCTGCCTGCGCGCTGCTTCTCTGGTCGCACCACAGGATGGTTTTTCCCAGCGGCTCCCCCGCCTCATCCAGGAGCACGGAGCCATGCATCTGTCCGGAAAGCCCGATTCCCCTGATCTGCGAAGCCTCTGCTCTGCTTTTTCCGACCACTTCCTTCAATGTGGTCAGAACTGCCTTTTTCCAGTCGGCCGGATCCTGTTCCGCCCAGCCGTTCTGCGGTTCATACATCGGATAGGAATACTCGGCTGAGGCACAGACTTTCCCTTTTTCATCGATAAGAATCGTTTTTGTCGCACTGGTTCCCAGATCTATTCCGATCACGTACTGCATCGTGTATTCCCCGGCTGTTTTACAGAAGACAGGACATGCATTTCTGCGTTGATGTCGACACGACTAATATACGATATTTCGCTTGTGCGAACAAGGGGTGCGGCTTCAAAAAAGACTACCAGGGAACAAACGAGAATCAATAATCAGACGATCGGTAAGTGTTATGAATAAAACTATAAACGTAATAGGTGCGGGTCTCGCGGGCTGCGAGGCTGCATGTCAAGCAGCAAGGCTTGGGGCTGATGTGAATCTGTACGAGATGAAGCCATACAAAAAGTCTCCCGCTCATCATACCGACAGCTTTGCTGAGCTTGTATGCTCGAACTCATTAAGGTCCGACCAGCTATCAAATGCGGTTGGACTTCTGAAGGAGGAGATGAGGAGGCTCGGGTCTCTTGTTATGGAGGCGGCTTATGCGACACGGGTGCCTGCCGGTGCCGCTCTTGCCGTTGACAGAGCTTCCTTCTCCGAGTATATTACCGAAAAGATCCGATCCCACCCGCGGATACATGTTATCTCTCGGGAGATAACGAACATCCCTGATGATGAGATCACCGTCGTTGCTACCGGACCTCTTACTTCCGATCGGCTGGCAGGTCACATTAAAGAAATGCTTGGAGACGGATTGCATTTTTTTGATGCGGCTGCTCCTATCGTGGACTTTTCCACTATAGACATGTCTAAAGCGTTCTTTGCTTCCAGATATGGAAAGGGAAATCCTGATTATATCAATTGTCCGATGCGTCGAGAAGAATATGATGCATTTTATGAAGCTCTCGTCGGCGCACGTGAAGCAGACCTGAAGGATTTTGATCGTGAGTCGCAGAAGGATATTACCGTTTTTGAAGGGTGTATGCCTGTGGAGGTCATGGCTCGCCGCGGAAAGGACACATTAAGATACGGACCGATGAAGCCCGTGGGACTTGAGCATCCCGTCACGGGCGAGGAATTTTATGCAGTGGTACAGCTCAGGAAGGATAATGCGGCGGGAAGCATGTACAACATAGTCGGATTTCAGACTCATCTTGCGATTCCTGAGCAAAAAAGAGTATTTTCTATGATACCCGGACTTGAAAATGCGGATTTTCTCCGATACGGTGTTATGCATAGAAACACTTATATCAATTCTCCCCTCCACCTTAATTCGGACTATTCGATGAGAAAACGTCCGAATGTGTATTTTGCAGGACAAATGACAGGTGTTGAAGGATATATAGAATCCGCTTCCAGCGGCTTCGTGGCCGGCTTGAGCGCTGCTGCTGCCGCGCTTGGGATCGAGGCTCCGTCGTTTGATGATAAGACAGCGATCGGCGCTCTCGGGAGATATATAAGTGTCGGAGGCTGCGGTCAGTTTGAACCTATGAATATAAATTTCGGTATTGTAGCGCCACTTGAAAAAAAGGTAAAGGGCGGAAAAAAATTCAGAAACGAGGCTTTGAGCGTGAGATCTCTTGAGATCATCGATGCCATTGCGGCCGAGCTGTCTGTAATCGAAATAAAGGAATGATCATATGAGAATAGCGATCGATGTAATGAGCGGCGATAACGCTCCGCTTGAGCTTATAAAGGGAGCCGTTTCTGCTGCGGAAGAATTTGATACAGACATTGTCATTTGCGGTGATGAAGGTGTTATCAACTACATTGCATTTCAGAATGATATTGATCTGTCTCGCGTCATCGTCAGACATGCGCCTCAGGTCATCGTTATGGAGGATGCCCCGTTGTGCGTTATGAAAGAGAAAAGCGATTCCTCTATGGCGGTTGGGCTTCGTATGCTCAGAGACGGTGAGGTTGATGCATTTATATCTGCAGGTAACACAGGTGCACTTATTGCCGGCTCGACACTTATCGTGCGCCGCATCAAAGGAATTAAGCGTGCCTGTATAGCCACGGTGCTTCCTTTTTCTCCTCCTGTTCTTCTTGTTGACTCAGGCGCTAACGTTGAAGTGAATGCTTCCGATCTTGTTCAGTTCGGGGTTATGGGCAGTGTATATTCGCAAAAGCTGTTTTCGCTCACTTCTCCACGCGTCGGGCTTTTAAACAACGGAACCGAGTTTAATAAGGGAAACACCGTAACACGCGAGGCGTACTCTTTATTGAACGAGTGCTCGTACATCGAGTTTGCCGGAAATATCGAAGGAAAGACCATCCCGTTTGACAGCTGTGACGTGTTGGTTTGCGACGGTTTTTGCGGAAACATCATTCTTAAGTTCGCCGAGGGGATGGGAGCACTGATGATAAAGACGATGAAGGAGCTGTTTACCCGAAATGCTCTCACGATGCTCAGCGCTGTTGCTATGAAGAGCCGGATATCTGAAATTAAAAAGACCTTCAATGCATCCGAATACGGTGGTGCACCTATACTCGGTATTTCTAAGCCTGTAATAAAAGCACATGGTTCGAGTGATGCTTTTGCTATAAAAAACGCTGTAGAACAAGCACTAAAATATGCAGGAAGCGGCGTGATAAGAGATATTGCCCGTTATATTTCGCATCATAAGGAAGCTGAATCAGATATAACCGCATCTGATCAAGCTCCGCAATAATGATCAATATTTGACATTTTACCTCGAAGGAGTAAGAATAAAAATGGAATCATTTGAGACAAAGGCAGCCCGTCTTGAGTCAAGGATCGGGTATAAATTCCATGATATCGATATATTACGCCTCTCTTTGACACATTCCTCGTTTGCGAACGAGATCAAGGCTAAAAACAAGCACATGCTATGTAACGAAAGGCTTGAGTTTTTGGGAGACAGCATTCTTTCTTTGGTTACAAGCGAGCATATCTTTAAAGTTTATGCTGAGCTTCCCGAGGGAGAATTGACAAGGCTGAGGGCTGATGCTGTTTGCGAGGATGCTCTGTCAGAGTATGCCAAATGCATATCTCTCGGTGAGTACCTTTTTCTCGGTCACGGCGAAGAGAGAAGCGGCGGCAGAGAACGAAAGAGTATTTGCGCCGATGCATTCGAAGCGCTGATAGCAGCCATTTATACAGATACTATGGCTGTCGGTGGGTGCGGCTTTGATCGTGCGAGGGAGTTTGTTTTGCCGTTCGTGTCGGAGCATGTTGCTGACAGAATGAGAAGCGGAAGCTTCTCTGATTTTAAAACAAGACTTCAGCAGATCACTCAGCAGGCAAACGGAGAGGTACTTGAGTACGTGGTCGTCTCCGAGTCCGGTCCTGATCATATGAAGGAGTTTGTTGTTGAAGCACATCTTAATTCCAACGTGATCGGCACGGGTAAGGGCAAGAGCAAAAGAGAAGCAGAGCAGCGGGCTGCAAAGCAGGCACTTGAGCTGTTCGGAGAGCAGTGATCAATAGAAATGAGCAAAGAGAAAAAGCATGTAAATATTCCTGTATTTATCCCTCATCTCGGATGTCCCAACATGTGCGTATTTTGCAATCAGCATTCCATTTCCGGAGTTGATAGGTTTGAATCAGGCTCTGTCCTGCTTGAAATTGAAAACGCACTGTCTACAATCGACAAGGAAAACACCGAGGTCGAGCTTGCTTTTTTCGGAGGGTCATTTACGGGTATTGACCGGTCACTTATGACAGAGCTGCTTGTTATCGGCAGAGACCTTCTTGAAAAAGGATGTATCGATTCTATCAGATGCTCTACAAGACCGGATTATATCAACGAGGAGATTCTTGCCCTGCTTAAGGAATACGGGATGAGAACTATCGAGCTTGGTATTCAGAGCATGGATGACAATGTCCTGCTGATGTCCCGCAGAGGACATTCCTCGGATGTTACAAGAAACGCTTGCACAATGATAGTTGATGCAGGCTTTGATCTTGTAGGTCAAATGATGATAGGTCTGCCGGGATCTTCAGCTGAAAGCGAGCTTCGTTGTGCCCGGTTTATCGTTGAAAGCGGCGCTACAGCAGCTCGTGTTTATCCGACAGTCGTTTTTCATGACACGGAATTATGCTCTATGAGTATGAGTGGAGATTATTTTCCTCTCGATCTTGAGGATGCTGTTTGCAGAACGCGTGACGTACTTGATGTATTTGATAAAAATAACATAAAGGTTATTCGCGTCGGGCTGTGCGCAAGTGAGAATCTTTCAGACAGCTCACGTGTATTTGGGGGCGCAAATGACGCCGCTATAGGTGAGATGGCTATGAGCGCTCTTTACCTGAAGCGTATTTGTGCGCTTCTTGACAAAATGACAGATACAGAAGGGAAAGAGCTTCTTATAAACGGTTGTCCCGGGGCTGTATCCAAGATATCCGGCCATAAAAAGCAGAACAAAAAAATTATTTTTGAAAAATACGGTATTAAGTCGATAAGAATTCTTGAAAATAAGGATCTTATAGGTTATAATATAGTATTGAATTTAGTTGATCGGTCAAGTAAAAAGTAATTCAGAGGGAGGAAAAGAATATGTATCTCAAATCACTTGAGCTGCACGGATTTAAATCCTTTCCGAACAAAACTACATTAAACTTTGAGCGCGGTGCCACCGTCATTATCGGTCCTAACGGAAGCGGAAAGAGCAACCTCTCTGATGCTATGCGTTGGGTTTTGGGCGAGATGTCCACCAAAAGCATCAGGGGCTCAAAAATGGAAGACGTAATTTTCGGTGGAGCAGACACACGGCGCCCTATGGGTTATGCGGAAGTTTCCGTTACCTTCGATAACACTGACACAGAGCACAGGATAGAATCCGACTACAGTGAGATCACAGTAACGAGACGTTACTATCGCACGGGTGACAGCGAGTACTTTTTGAACAGAAAGCCTTGCAGACTGCGTGATATTCATGAGCTTTTCTTGAATACAGGTGTCGGCCGTGAGGGATACTCGATAATCGGACAGGGAAGGATCGCCGAGATCCTTTCGAAGAAAAGCGAAGACAGACGTAATATCTTCGAGGAAGCTGCCGGTATCTCAAAATTCAGATACAGAAAAACCGAGAGTGAAAGAAAGCTTGCTGAAACAGAGGCTAACATGCTCAGAGTTTCAGACGTACTATCAGAGCTTGAGGGACGGGTCGGTCCTCTCGAGCGTGATGCCGAAAAGGCGAAGAAGTATCTCGAGCTTTACGAAGAAAAGAAAAAAACCGATGTTTCTTTGTGGATATTCGATTCTGCGAGATTACATAAAGAAGAAGAGACTGCGACAGAGGCTCTGAAGCTGTCCGAGCATGAGCTCGAGATAGCAGAGGATACTCTCCTTGGCTTTGAGCGTCAGTACGATAAGCTCTTTGAGGAAAGTCAGAGGACTAAGCTCGAGAGCGAGAAGCTTCTCGGTGAGATCAAGAAGACGAGCGATCTTCTTTATAAGCTTGATGCTGAGTACAAGGTCAGTGAAAACGAGACCTTGCATAATAACACCCTGATCGCTTTGTGCGATAATTCGGGGATTGAGCTTGAAAAGCATAGGCTTGCCAGCGCACAAGCAGAGGATTCTATAAGAGAAGAGATCAAGGAGCACGAAGCAAGGCTTTCCCTGCTTGAGAAGGAATATGCTGAATGCTGTGAGAGATCAAGGCTCTATACCGAACGGATCGACTCGTATGATGCACAGCTCGCCCAGATGCTAAGCGACATTCAAGCTCTTGAGGGGCGCTGCACCGATATTAAGGTGCGTATAAGTGTTCTTGAATCCTCGCATGATTCTGATATTAACAAGGGGATCGAGGCAAGAGAGGAGCTTGAGAGATACACCGCCGAGTGCGAGAGTATCAAGCTGAAGCTTACCGCTTCTCAACAAACAATTGCGGAGTATGAAAATAGAATAGAACAAGCCGCATCGGGTATAAATGAATCCGAGAACAGGCTTGCCGAGCTTAAAACGAGTGTTGAGAAGCTTTCCGCAGAGAGAGCGGAGGCTGTTCTTGCACGCGATACGGCAAGAGAGAAAGCAAAGACCCTCTCTGATATGGAGGCACACTTTGAGGGTTATGCCAACGGCGTCAGATACATTATGCGAAAGTATAATGAGGGTGGAGTTGAAGGTGCCGGTATCATTTACGGACCACTCTCCAAAATAATCTCTGTAAGGGATGAATATATTACGGCCGCCGAGACAGCACTTGCAAATAACATCCAGAGTATTGTATGCGATAACGAGCAAACCGCGAAGGCTGCGATAAGGCTTCTTAAATCAAGCGGACAGGGGCGTACTACCTTTTATCCCTTGACCAGCATGCATGCTCAGGATGAGACAGAAGAGATGCGCAGAGCATACAAATGCAAGGGTTATATCGGGACCGCCTCTGAGATCATCGATTGCGATGATAAATTCAGGATCGTTCTTGACTCGGTATTGGGCAGAACTCTTGTATTCGACGATCTCGATAATGCAAGCGAATGCGCAAAAGCCGTCAAGTACAGAGTTAAGCTTGTAACTCTTGACGGACAAATAATCAATGCTGGCGGTTCTTATACGGGCGGCTCGAGCAAAAAAGACAGCGGAATCATGTCCAGATCTGCCAAGATAGAACAGCTCCGACATCAGGCTGATGAGCTTGATAAGAGTATTCTTTCATTTGATAGTGAGCTTGACAGCCTGATTGCCGAAACCTCGGATATATCGGGTAAGCTTGCTTCGATAAAGCAACAGCGTGATATACTTAATACAATGGCAGGGGCAGAGAAGGCCCAACTCGAAGCTTACAAGGCAAAGCTTGAGACACAAGCACAGTTAACCGAAAAGCTTACTGCCGATCTTGCTAAGATCGATGAACAAAACAGCGGTTATTCGGAGGAGCTTAAAGCTCTCAATGACGAGGCTGCTTCGTGTCTTCTTAGCATAGATTCCTACAAGGAAAAGAGGCTTTCCGTCGATGCGGAAAAGAATTCCGAGCTTGAGGAAAAGGATAGTCTTGCAAAGCATATAAATGATCTTCTTATACAGTTAGCGGAAGTGCGAAAAGATAAGGAGAATGCAAATCTGAGGCTTGGCGCACAGCTGTTGCGTACAGCAGAGATCGAGTCCGATATTTCCGCAAACGGGCAGAAGGTGCTTGTATATAAGAATGCACTCGTTGAGCTTGAAAGAGCAAGAGAGCTTAACAGAGATAATGCCGCTCAGCTTCAGCTTCAGCTCGATGAGCTTAATCGTAAGCGTACAGGAGCCGAAGAGAACGGCCTTGATTACGAGAAGAAGCAGAACGAGCTTCGTCTGAAGATTAGGGATAAGACAGCTGAGAAGGAAACACTCTTCAAGCTTCACACAAAGAATGAGGCGAAGGTAAGATCCTTGACCGAGCAAAAGGACAAATTTACAGCCCAGATATGGGAGGACTATGAGCTCACATACTCACAGGCGCTGACACTCGGGTATCCCGAGGTTACCGATGAAACAAGGGTCGAATACTCACAAGCGGCGCAAAAGCTCAAAAACCAGATAAAGGTGCTCGGATCGGTCAATGTAAACGCTATCGAGGAATATGCGGAGATCAAGGCAAGATATGATGATATGACTCGTCAGATCACAGATCTTTCCGCTTCGAGAAAGCAGCTTGAAGGTATCATCTCCAAAATCGAGGGAGAGATGAAACGTTCCTTCTCGGATGCCTTTAATAAGATCAATGAAAATTTCAAGGTAACATTCTCCGAGTTGTTCGGCGGAGGTCAGGCTGAGCTCCTTCTCACCGACCCCGAGAATATTCTCACCAGCGGAATAGATATCAAGGCGGCACCTCCGGGCAAGATCGTAAAGAGCCTCATGCTTCTTTCGGGAGGAGAGCAGGCTTTCGTCGCAATAGCGCTTTTGTTTGCAGTTCTCAAGGTAAATCCCTCCCCGTTCTGCATACTCGATGAGATCGAGGCTGCACTTGATGAGGTTAATGTCGCGAGATTTGCCGAATATATCAAGAAGTTTGATTCAATTCAGTTTATACTGATCACACACCGCAGAGGTACTATGGAGGCTGCTGACAGAATGTACGGTGTAACTATGCCTGAGCAGGGTGTCAGCAAGGTGATAGAGCTGAATGTTTACGAATTTGAACAGAGACGTGAAGAGTTTCTGAAATAACAGGAGAAAAAGATGTCATTTTTTCAAAAGCTGAAAGCAGGACTTGCCAAGACCAAGGCTGCTATTATGGGACAGATAAACGATCTGTTCAATTCGTTTGTAAGAATAGACGAGGATATGCTTGAGGAGCTCGAGGAGCTTCTCATATGCTCTGATATCGGTGCAGGGACTACCGAGTTTATACTCGATGAGCTTCGTGAGCGTATCAGAGAGAAGCGTCTCTCAGACCCTGAGGATGCCAAGGCTGAGC
>JAZMZS010000276.1:0-25597 GCA_045586105.1 Eubacteriales bacterium
ATCTCACTTCAAAGGCAATACAGACCAATGGATATAAAAGCATTGTTGAGAAAAATACTGCTCTCGGTTCAAATCTCATAAATGAAAGATGAGGAATATCAGTCAGAGAATATGCCGCGAATAAGATTGCACAATATAAGATCGCTTTTACTGCCGAGTTTAATAGCTCGGGTGAAAAGTCGAATTTTGGTCTCTTTGTGCGAGAACCAAATATTCCGAAAGCCAGAACCGACAAAAGATCTACGATCATGCCGGAAATCAGTATATCTGTAAATTTTATGTATTCTTCCTCGAGAAAGATAGTTAAACACGCAAGAAGAACGCGTAAAAAATGCATGGTAAGCAGATATGACGCCGAGGAATATAACACCGAGTAGATCTTTTTTGCGCATTCGGATGCTTTTTGAACGGACAGAAGAGATTGCTCGCATATTACGTCGCTGATGCGGGAAAGTATCTGATTTTGTGATCTGCCTTCCGGTTCAAGATCTACCTTGGAAAGCTTATTTGTTCTATACTTGAATTTTCCGTAAGAGAAAGCGGCATCCGCTTCAGACAACAGCCTGATAGCACTCAGCGATGTAGTCAACGCTCCGACAACATGGTTCTTGCTTTGTAAAGCTTTGACCATTTTAAGAGAAGCTTCTTTAGTATCAGATACGTAAAAAATCAGCTTGTCCTTATTGCTTGTAATTTCTTCTGTCTCTGTTGCGATGGCAGCTCCGTATTTTGTAGCAAGAGTTAATGCTTCCCTTTTGTTGGCACAGACGACGATCCGGATTCCATTTCCGGCAACTTTTAACATTTCGAGGGTCTCGTCTTTTTCAAATTCGAGAATTTCAGGCGTAATTACCAAGTGATCTATCGAACACATAGGATCGATCACTCCGGGGTTCTTTATTATAATACGGCATTTATCGGGACCTTGAGCGCTTTGAAGTATCCCCTGTGCCGTGACTACCTCTGTCAGAGGCAAAAGTGCTTCAGTCATTGATGCACCCATAAGTGATACTATGAGCATGAAAGAGCCGAATATATCGGATGGGTCGGTCAGAAGCTTTATAACAAACATTACAGTAATTATAAGTGTGCTGATCAATCCCCAGCTTCTGCATCTTTTTTTTACTTCAAACAGCACCTCCGGACGCTTGGAACCGATGATCGGAAGCAGACCTGCGGTTGAAACGATCTCGGTATTCTCACCTGTTGAAACGACGACCGCGACACCGTGTCCCGATACTATACTTGATGAAGCGAAGAGCATACCGTGCATTTCGGATAAGGAGACAGCATCGGTATCATCGGATACAAATTTCCGGTTCGGCTTATCCGATCCGCAGATATCACGCTCGTACGAAAGAATTTCGTCAGATCTTACTATCTTGCAGTCGGCACATATGACGTCGCCCGCTTCGACCAGTATAACATCACCCGGAACCAGGAGACGGGAATCTATCATATAGACCCTGCTGTCGCGAAGCACCTTTGTCTTGGGGATGCCATAGCTTCGAACGGAATAAAATATACCGTCCGCCTTATAATAAACAATAAGCGTGGTCAGAGTATTAATGAGAAGTACTGCTATAATGATATAGGCGGAAACAAACGATGAATAAGAAAAGCAGATCAAAGCAGATATCAGAAGAAGTATTGTAACGGGATCGTAAATGATCTTATAAATAGCCTTAGAGGGTGAGCGCTTGCCGAGGTCAAAAATATTATTGTATCCGTAGCGGCGAAGTCGCTTTTTGACTTCCCTGTCACAAAGACCTGTGCCGAAGTCCGTAGATAATAGCTTTTCTACCGAATCCGGGGTGTTTCCGTAATACTTCAATGCTTTTCCTCTTCCTGTTTTATATGGTTTTTATGACAAGCTTGGAACCGTCGAAATCAAGAGCGGCACCGCTAATTTTTTGATCATATGAAGAAATGATCTGTTCTGCCAGCTCATCCTCTACATGAGTCTGAATAAATCTGCGCATATTGCGTGCACCGTATTTAACACTGTAAGATTCATTTGCAATAAATTCCTTGGCTTTTTCGGAATATACAAATCGGATATCCTTCTCCGAGAGTGCTTGTGCAAGCTCTCCGAGCATGATATCAGCTATCATAACGAAGTCATCACGCTCGAGATGTCTGAAAGTGATGATCTCATCTACTCGGTTGATAAATTCCGGGCGAAGGAATGTGAGAAGTGCGTTTTCTGTTTTTTGATTTGCTGCATCCTCTTCCTTCTGAGCGAATCCCGAGATAGCTCCTGACCTGTCAGATCCGGCATTGGTGGTCATTACTATAAGAGAATTTTCGAAGTTAACGAGCTTACCGTGGGCATCGGTTATCTGTCCGTCATCGAGTATCTGCAAAAGAATATTAAGAACATCTGCATGTGCTTTTTCTATTTCATCAAACAGAATAACGCTGTAGGGTCTTCTTCTGATCTTTTCTGTTAACTGTCCCGCCTCATCATATCCGATATATCCGGGAGGAGCACCTATTATCTTTGATACAGAATGCTTTTCCATGTATTCGGACATATCAAGTCGTATGAGAGTCTCGGGGGAATTAAACAGTTCCTTTGCGAGTGTTTTTACAAGCTCGGTCTTTCCCACCCCGGTCGGTCCCGCAAATATGAATGAAACCGGTTTTCTTTTATAAGATACCCCGGCTCTCTTTCTTTTAATAGCTTTTGTAACTGCACTGACAGCCTTGTCCTGTCCTATAATATGCTTGCGGAGCTTTTCGTCAAGCTTATCTATCTTCGAAAATTCATTCTCGGTAATAGATGAAGCGGGGACACCGGTCCATATTTCGATAACGTCTGCTATATCCTCAACTGTCATTTCTATAAGCTTGCAGGCTTCCTCGGCATCCTTCAGATCCTGTTCTATCTGAAGTTCCTCAACTCTGAGCGCGGCAAGCTCCTTATATTTGTTTTGCTGCTGCTCTTCGTTTTCGGCGTTAGAGTTTTCGCACGCTTCTTTTTCCTTTATCAGCTCGTTCATTCTGCTTTGCAGCCTGAGCTTGTCATTGACGGAAGAAGAGGAGAGAGAAATATGCGATGCTGCCTCGTCGATCAGATCTATAGCTTTATCCGGAAGATATCTGTCTGTGATATATCTCTCTGACATTAACGCGGCGCTTCTGAGGACATTTTCTGGAATGTTGATACCGTGAAATTGCTCGTAATACTTTTTTATTCCGGATAGCATCTTTACCGTGTCATCGATCGACGGCTCGTTTACGGTAACAGGCTGGAATCTTCGCTCAAGGGCGGTATCCTTTTCTATATATTTACGGTATTCGTTGAGCGTGGTGGCACCTATTACCTGAATTTCTCCTCTGGAGAGAGCGGGTTTCATAATATTGGCAGCGTTCATGCTTCCTTCTGCATCACCTGTTCCGACAATATTATGGACCTCGTCGATCACAAGAATTATGTTTCCTTGTGCTTTGACCTCATTCAAAAGCCCCAGCACCCTCGACTCGAACTGCCCTCTGAACTGAGTTCCCGCAACGAGAGCTGTAAGATCAAGAAGATAGACTTCTGCTTCTCGAAGCTTGAATGGTACGTCTCCTGATACGATCTTCTGAGCAAGAGCTTCTGCAATCGCGGTTTTACCTACACCCGGTTCTCCGATAAGGCAGGGGTTGTTTTTTTGTCTTCTGAGAAGGATCTGGATCACTCGTGCCAGCTCCTTTTCTCTGCCTATAATATTATCGAGTTTTCCCTGTCTTGCATCCTCGGTCAGATTATGACAGTAAGCGTTCAGATACTTTTTCTTACTGTCATTTACCTCGTTGTCTTCTTTATTATTCTTTTTGTCCTTTTTCTTTCCTTTTGAAGAATTTATATCCGCAAAATTCCCCATTCCGCTCTCACTGAAGATCTTCGGAAGGTCGATTGCGGGTGCTCCGCCCTCTTCATCGTCAGATGGCACGAGCCCACCCATAAGACTGTTCATATCCGTGCTGAGGCTGTCAATGTCATCCTCTGATATGCCCATTTTTTCGAGCATATCATTTACAGGCTTGATACCGAGCTCTTTAGCACATTTAAGGCAAATGCCTTCGTTTTTTGTTTCGTTGTTTTCGATTCGGGTAATGAATACCACTGCCACTCTTTTGTGGCATCTTGAGCACATTTCCATTTTACTGATGATATCCTTTCGATCAAGGGGTTATATATCCGCAGAGACCTGCTCTTTTTTTGCGGATGTTTGCTTCATGTAATTTTTTGTATAGGTTATGAAAGAGGCAAGTGCTGATATGATAGTTATCAGACAAAGCGCTACTACTACCTCATTTTGGGGACGAACGACAATGATCACAAAAATAGCAACATAAAATATACATACGGCAAGCTTGCCGAACCATCTGCTTGATACAACCGTATCGCGTTTTTTGAATATGAACAAAGCGCCCATTGCCATAAGTCCCTCTTTTATGACAAAGAAGGCTGCTACCCACCAGGGTAAGAGAGGTGAGCTGCCTATGGTCATGCATAACAGAACCGTGATCTGCATCGATTTATCTGCAATAGGATCGAGGATCTTTCCTACATTTGTTATCCAGTTGAATTTTCTTGCAAGAATGCCGTCAAGTACGTCTGTAGCTCCCGCAATTATAAATATACCGAGAGCGTGGTAGACGCTTACATAATAATATGCGTAAATAAACACACCAACTAAGATCAATCTGATACAAGATAAGATGTTGGGGATATATTTTGCTTTCATTTAATGCGAACCTCCAAAGGGACAATGGCTGATACTCAGCGTGAGAAAAGCGTGTATGGGTTTAAATTATAAAAGAAGTTGATCAAAAATGACGATGCCCCTTGATCAGAGTTAAATGTCTCCGGATACAGAACGCAGAGACCGTCAAACAGTCTTATCGTACATTGAGAAAACAGCCATGCAAACAATACGGCTCCAACAATTCCGATCAAGAGACTGAGCAGCGAGTTTACCTGCTTGAGAACAGGAAGCTTAAATAATGAATTTATCAAAAAAGAGATAACAAGGCAGGCTGCATAGGAGACAAGAAAGATCATAAGCATGGCAATTCCGACAGAGAAAACGTGTGCAAGAGACATACCTATCTCTTCCGAGATGCGATCCAGGTATTCGGAGGCGGATATCTCGGTTGCTTCAAATCCTTTTTTTACTCTTTCGGGGTCGATATCGTGATCAAGTAAAAAGCTCTCGAGCTTCTCTGGCATATCTGAAAAAAGCGTTTCCAGATCTCCGTTTGAAGAAAAAGATCTTATTTTTGCCTGTATAGTATTTATAAGAGGAGATGAGATAATGTTCTCCGAAAGAAAGCCGGCAAGTGGTGAATGAAATATCCAGGCGCAAAATGATGCCGTGATAACAGACGCAAGCGATAACAATGATGCGATAAACCCTTTTTTGTAGGATATGATAATGATTGCTGTCATAACAACCGCAAGAACGATATCAAAAATCAAATTCATAAATATACTCCTTCATCGAAAGAAGAACGAACCGGCGATAACGTACAGTCGTTAAGATATCTTTATCGGTGTAATAAAATCCGAATAACAAACAAATGCATATCCGTCATTGTAAAGAATCTTCTTTACACCGAAGCCAATATCATACTCAGCAGAAGTCCCACTTTCAGATACAACAGTAAGTTTGTTTTTTTTCAGCAGGAGCCTAAGATCGTCAAAAAGATACGCACCAACCGCACCATCGGCATCGAAGGTTGATTTTAGCTTGCCGTCATAACCGTATGCCTCAAGCTTGAGAGTGTTGTCGTTTTGTCTGAGAAGCGTTATGCCTTCATCACAAAAAACGTATCCGCGAACAGGCTCATCGGACAATGATTCGCCTGTTACCGTACCGTCCTTATCGACATTAACGATCCCTTTTCCGCTAACAACAGAGATGCTGTCGCCTGCCGAACCGATATCGTAAGCCATGGTGTCATTAAAGCGCTTGGTCCAAAGAGGGGTATCGCTTTTTTTCTCATAGCAATCAAGCTCTGTGACAAACTTGCCGTTTTCTGTATTGAATGTTGAAATGTAAAGAGCACCGGAAATATCAGACAGATCCACAGCGACGGGATATGACGATTTATTATATGTTGCAAGCAGTCTGAAATCAGGATCGTATGAATAGACTACACATTTATACTCCTTGCTTTGTGTCATTACAGCAACATGTCCGTCGTTTGATACGTCAACATCATAGATAGGATAATCGAATTTCATATCATAAACTCTGGCAACCGTATTGTATATACTCAAATTGTATGCTCCGAGACTGTAAACAATACAGTATTTTTCGGATGAAACAGCAACAGGAGATGTGAAGCTCGTTGAATCCTTCAGCTTAAGAGTGCCGGACGGGCTGTATATTCGTACCCCCGAGATACCGCAAACGGCAATACTTCCTCTGTACATCGTATAATCCGCATCCTCTGCACTGTCAAATGATATTCTTTGCGCAGGTACGGATGTATCATCTGACAGTATCTGACCGAGATCTCTTAAAATATATCTTGCATTCTCATATGTCAATGTGTCGCCGAATACAAACATCGATGAAAGCACAAAAATACACAAAAGAAACACACAGATTATTTTTGCATAACGAAAGCGTATTGATACATTAAGAAAATACTCGTTATACTCAGGGACGTCATCAATGCGATCCTCTGCTTGAAGCTTTTCCTTTATTTGAGGACCATCCACGGCCTTCATCAAGCGTCTGCTCGGTTCTTTCATGATCTTCGCCCCCTTTCTCATGCACTTTGTTTAAATAACATTATCAGAGTGTTCTTTCAGGATACTCGACATAACTGAGATAAAGACCGCACGCAGGGGCGGTCTCCCCCGCTGCTTGTCTGTTTTTTGCGTTTATGATCGAGATAATGCTTTCGGGTTCTTTCCTCCCGTAAGCAACATCAAGCATCGTTCCTGCAATGATCCTGACCATGTTGTAAAGAAAACCGTTTCCTGAAATTCTGAGAGCGATAATATCTTCTCCGAACATGTCTGCGCACTGCTCTGCTTTCGCATAAAAGATAGTTCTTCGTGTGTCAACGATCTTGCTGCCCTCAGCCATGAACGAGGCGAAATCATGCTCTCCCTCAAGATAAGCACAAGCGTGGTTGATAAGATAGACACCCTCATCGGATATGGCTTTTTGAAGGTGGTAAGCCCTGTCCTCCCAGAACGGATCCTTGTGTCTTTCATTCAAAAACAGATATGTGTATTCCTTTGATATGACATCGTATCTCGGATGAAAAGTGTCTTTTACCTCGAACGCTGATATAACGGAAATGTCGGCGGGCAGGATGTTGTTCAAAGCTTTTGGAATGTTTTTTGAAGGAATGGGATTCATTTTTCCTTCTGCAGCCTCAACAGTTGCAAAAAACGAAAGCGCATGCACACCGCTGTCGGTACGGCTGCACCCGGTAATATTGCATCTGCATCCGAAAAGAATCTCAGATGCTCGGTTAAGCTCCCCCTGTACCGTACGCTTTGATGGCTGGACCTGGTATCCGCAAAAATTTGTGCCGTTATATTTGATTCTTAACAGTATTTTCATAACGGCACCTCATATATTAAATAGCGAAAGTATAAAGGAAAGTATTCGTCAGTATAACGATCAATATGAGTATCAAAAACACTACGGCAAGAAGAAGATCTGCTTTGGAATAATGGAGCGATGTCATTCTCGTCCTGCCCAAGCCCCCTCTATAGCATCGGCATTCCATGGCAATCGCAAGATCATCCGCTCTTCTGAAAGATGATACAAACAAGGGGACAAGGATAGGTATGAGTGCCTTTGCCTTTTTTATGATCCCGCCTTCGGAAAAATCCGCACCTCTGACCTTTTGCGCATTCATGATTTTGTCGGTCTCTTCTATGAGAGTGGGAATGAACCTGAGTGCGATAGTCATCATCATTGCAAACTCATGTACGGGAACCTTTAATTTCTTCAAAGGAGAAAACAACTGTTCGATCGCGTCCGTGAGCATTATCGGAGAAGTTGTGTAGGACATCAGAAGGCACGTGATGTTTATAAGCATCAGGATCCTTATGGACATGACGAATGCTTTGTATATCCCTTCCGCATACAGAGCTGTAAAGCCGAGGTCAAATATTACTATCTCACCCTTAGTAAAAAACATATTGATCAAAAAGGTGAATAACAGTATAAACAGAACAGGCTTGAACCCGCCGACTATTACCTTCAGGGATATACGGCTCAGCATTATCATCAATACGGAAAATGCAAAAAGCACACCAAAAGCGACAATATTATTTGCCGTAAACAGAACGATGATATATACAACAGTCAGAATGAGCTTAGCTCTCGGGTCGGCTTTGTGAAGAAGTGAATTTCCGGGAAAAAACTGACCGAGAGTAACATCCTTAAGCATTCCCACCCCTCCTCTTCTCCGTAAAACATCTGCAGATCTCCTCCCGTGCTTCTTCGACTGTCAATACAGTCGAGGAGATCGGCATTCCGTTTTCTGCGAGAATCTTGCAGATCCTCGTAACATCCGGAATGTTCAAGCCGCACTCGGATAAAATATCAAGGTGAGAGAATACTTTCTTTGTCGAGTCGTGCATTATCGCTTTTCCATCATTCATAACGATAATATCATCACAGTATCTGGCAATATCCTCCATGCTGTGGCTGACGATAATTACAGAAGTCCCGGTCTTATCGCGATAAGTTCTGAGTCCTCCGAGTATCTCTGCCCTTCCCTTTGGATCAAGTCCTGCGGCGGGCTCGTCAAGTACGAGTACCTGCGGTCTCATTGCAAGAACACCCGCAATGGCAGCTCTTCGTTTTTGTCCTCCGGATAACTCGAAGGGGGATTTCTCGAGCAGATCTTCGCTGATGCCGGTATAAGCGGCAGCTTCCCTGACCCTTTCCCGAATCTGCTCGGGAGTAAGCTTCATATTTTTAGGGGCATAGGCTATATCATCAAGGACCGTCTCATCGAACAGCTGATATTCGGGGTACTGCATAACAAGTCCTATATTGAATTTGATACCGCTTGGCTTTTTTTGATCCTTCCACACATTCTCCGAGTTGAACATAAACGTTCCCTCGTCAGGCTTGATCAGGCCTGCGATGATCTGTACAAGAGTACTCTTGCCCGATCCCGTGTGACCGATTATACCTGTTACGGCGCCCTTTTTGATTTTGATCGAAACAGAATTCAAAGCATGTTTTTCAAAGGGCGTGCCGCGTCCGTAGGTATAACTTATATTGTTTAATTCGAGTATTTTCATTTGCGTTTTCTTTAAAGACTATTATATTTTTTCATAACGAGAGCGGCACATTCCTCATTATCAAGACAAGGAAGTGCAAATACCTCTCCCGCAATATTCAGTTCGTGCAAAAGCTCAGTCGGCTGAGGGGCTTCAAGCCCGTATTCCGAGAGAAGCTCCATGTTGGAGAACACTTCGCTCGGTGTTCCGTCTATACAGACCTCGCCGTCATTTATCACAATAACTCTTTCGGCACGAACAGCCTCGTCCATATGATGTGTAATATTTATTACCGTGATACCCTGTTCCCGGTTCAGCTTTTCCATGATAGAAATAACATCCGCTCTTCCCGATGGGTCGAGCATGGCTGTTGATTCATCGAAGATTATACAATCGGGCTTCATGGCAATAATGCCCGCAATTGCGATCCTCTGCTTCTGACCGCCCGAAAGGCGATGAGGAGCGTAACGTGCATATTCACTCATGCCGACCTCCGCCAGAGCTTCATCCACTCTTTTCCTGATCTCTGCGGGATCCATGCCCAGATTTTCAGGACCGAATGCAACATCCTCCTCGACAACTGTTGCTACCAGCTGATTATCGGGATTTTGAAAAACCATACCGATCTTCCTTCTGACAGCAAATAGTTCATCCTCAGACGCGTTGTCGGAATTAATGTTTTTTCCCTCGATCAATACCTTGCCCGAGGTAGGAACAAGAATCATGTTGAGAAGCTTCGCGAAGGTGCTTTTTCCCGAGCCGTTGTGACCGAGAACAGCTGTATATTCACCCTTCGCAATTGATATAGAAACGTTTTTGAGGACTTCTATTCCTCGTCCGTCCTCTTCGTCATATGAATAACATAGGTTTTCTGTTCTTATAAATTCTTCCATTTTCGAAATCTGCTTTATAATTATTGTTTATAGGTTACGCGAACGCTCGAACCGCATGGCAGAATATGAGATCCTTCTTCGGTCATAAGACCGAGCTCCTCTGCTTCTATGTGCCTGTTTTTGCCCGGCAGTCTCAGTTCAACGATATATCTCATTGCAAGCGGCGAGAGACCGGTCGTATAAGAGTTCAGGAGAAAGAAAAGAGGTTCGTCAGAAATGATCCTTGAAATAAGTTCAACAAGTGAGTCTATGTTATCCTCAAGTTTCCAGACTTCTCCGTTAGGTCCTCTGCCGTACGATGGCGGATCCATGATAACTGCATCATATTTGTTTCCTCTTCTTATCTCGCGCTCCACAAATTTTTTGCAATCATCGACGATATATCTGATGGGTGCATCAGGCACTCCCGAGAGCATTGCGTTTTCTTTGGCACGCGCCACCATTCCCTTGGAAGAATCAACGTGTACCACGCTTGCTCCCGCCTTAGCTGCGGCGACAGTAGCTCCTCCCGTATAAGCAAAAAGATTCAGAACCTTAACAGGTCTTGATGCATTTTTTATAAGATCGGAGAACCAGTCCCAGTTTGAGGCTTGCTCCGGAAACAATCCTGTATGCTTAAAGCCGCTTGGAGCTATCTTGAATGTAAGATCACGGTATTTTATATTCCATGATTCGGGCAGAGAATTTATATTCCACTTTCCGCCTCCGCCGATCCTTTTATATGAAGCATCGGCGTCTTTCCATGCTGGGTTGTTTTTCTCGGAATGCCATATTACCTGAGGATCAGGGCGAACGAGCGTATATTTTCCCCATTTTTCAAGCTTTTCACTGTCTGAGGTATCTATCAGCTTATAATCCTGCCATTTGTCTGCTATCCACATTTACTTTCACCTGAATTCAAAATTTATGTGTATTTATCAAGACCCCGCATTACCGAGCTTCCGCAATGTCCGTCACATATTGCAAGGGCGATCGCGTCTGCCGTATCGTCGGGTTTAGGTGGTGATGAAAGCCCAAGCATCGCCGTTACCATGCTTATAACCTGATTCTTTTCTGCCCTTCCGTATCCGACCACAGCCTGTTTCACCTGAAGAGGGGTATACTCGTTTATGGTCAGACCGAATTGCTTGGCTCTCAGTATGATAACACCACGTGCTTCGGCAACAGCGATCGCTGTGGTTTGGTTTGTGTTAAAGAACAACTGCTCTATCGACATCCTGTCGGGTCTGTATTTTTTTATGATATCACCGATCTGATCGTAAATGGATTCAAGTCTGTCTTCAACGAGAGTGTGTGCCGGAGTTCTGACCGCTCCGTAATCAACAGGCTTAAATCTTCCGCCCGAATAATCAAGCACAGCCCATCCTACTATTGCAAGACCGGGATCTATTCCAAGAATATACATGATAAACACTTACCCATAATAATGATTTTATTGATTATATCACAATATTTGTCTTTAGTCAAACACTTTTTTTAATTTTTATTATTATAATTTAATATTATAATAAAACAAAAAACACTATTTGTTAAAGTTTTTTAAAAACTGTTTACAAGAACCCTCCGATGTGATAAAATTATCATAATTGTAAATTTAAGCAAGGATTCTATTTCATAATTCACGAGGTCGTATCATGAAAGAAAAAAACGAGACGGCAATGTCTATAAACAGCGATACTGAGATTCAGAGAAGCATCGTAAAAACAAGCGTTGTCGAGAAAAAGGACAGAACAAATCTTTTCTGGGCCTTTATCATCCCATTCGGGATAATGTTCGGTATATATGCAGCACTCGGAACTTATCCTTTCGGAACAAGCTCGGTGCTCGTGCTTGATCTTAACGGTCAGTACGTATATTTCTTTGAGGCTCTCAGAGATATAGTATGGGGAGACGGAAGCTTGTTCTATTCCTTTTCACGCGCAATGGGCGGTGAGTTTTTAGGAATGTATGCATATTATCTGGCTAGTCCTCTTTCATATATCGTTGCTCTATTTCCAAAGCATATGATCCTCGAGGCACTTTATCTGATGTTGATACTGAAATGCGGTCTTTCGGGACTTACATTCTGTTACTATGTCAGCGAAAACAGGATCACAAAAAATAAGGCTGCTCAGGTCATGTTCTCCTGTATGTATGCTTTATCTGCCTATGGTGTTGTAATGCAGCACAATACAATGTGGTTCGATAATGTAATACTTCTTCCGCTTGTTGCTCTCGGTATTGAAAGGCTGATCAAAGAAAGAAAATACAAGCTGTTCACGATATCTCTCGCACTATGTGTATTATCCAATTTCTATATCGGTTACATGGTGTGCATTTTCACCTTTGTATACTTCTTCTTTTATTACTTCTCTCGTTCCGGAAAAGATATTAATCCCCTCGGAGAACGCTATCATTTTATTCGTTCTATATCCAGAGTTGGAATTTTCTCTGTCATTGCAATTGCTATATCCGCATGCATTCTTTTCCCCGCGGTATACTCTCTTACTCTCGGTAAAAATAACTTTTCAGATCCGAGCTATGTCCCGTCTCAAAAGTTTGATTTTCTCGATCTGCTCACAATGTTCTTCCCAGGATCCTACGATACCGTAAGACCCGAGGGGCTCCCTCTTGTTTACTGCGGACTTCCTGCGGTGATCTTCCTTCCGCTTTTCTTTATATCAAAGCATGTTAAATCCCGTGAGAAGATCGCAAGTGCAATATTTGCGCTTTTCTTTGTTCTGTCATTCAATCTGAGCACGATAGACATATTCTGGCACGGCATGCAAAAGCCGAACTGGCTCAATTACCGATACAGCTTCATGCTGTGCTTCTTTGTGCTTGTTCTTGGGGTAAAAGTATTTGACAAGATCAGGTCGATAAACAAAAGCGCTGTACTCGGCATTTGCGCAATTGCCGCGATAGTTGTATTTATCTTCCAAAAGCTCGAGTACGATAACGTCCCGGATTTTGCCTGTGTGTGGTTTACTCTGATTTTTCTTGTTGTTTACGCTATCGGTATTCCCCTTACATCGAAGTCTAAATATAAAGCTACCGCTACCATGATTCTCTGCGTATTTGTTTGTCTCGAGCTGTTTATAAGCGGTCTTCTTAATCTTGTTGCGCTTGATAATGACGTCGTTATATCTTCTTATAACTCTTATCATACCTTTATCGACAATGTACGTCCAATTATCGAGGAGGTCGAGGAAAAGGATGACAGCTTCTATCGAATGGAAAAGACCTTCCACAAAAAGGTAAACGACCCGATGGCACTCGGGCTTCGCGGCTTTTCGAATTCCACATCTACTCTGAATGAAAAAACCATACTGTTCCTGAACAAAATGGGACTTGCCTCAAAATCGCACTGGTCAAAATACGCCGGCGCGACGCCCGTATTCGACTCATTGTTCGGTGTTAAGTATCTGATAGCAAAAAATACCGATGAAGATATCAGCCCTCTTTATCAGCAATTTGCAGTAGATGAAGATAATTCATATATTGCGTATTATAATCCTTATGCTCTTTCCATTGCTTACGGTGTAAACTCATCGGTCAAGGATATTAAGCTCGTCGATCCCAATGACCTTCTTGATGACGAGGACGAAAAGGTACCTGTCCCCGAAGGATATCTCGATGTAGAGAATCCTTTTGAGAGATACAACCTTCTTATCACCGCAATGCTCGGGGAGGAAGAAACCATTGAAGTTTTCAAGCCAATTACCTCGGTCAATAAAACAACAAGCAACGCACATGAATCCTATATTGCAGGTCATCTCAAATATTGGCCTGTAAACTCATCAAGCTCATCATCGGTCAACTATCAATTTACAGCGCCTGACGAGTCTGAGCTCTTCTGTTACTTCCCCTCTGATTATCCGAGAGAGGTCAAGCTTACTCTCAATGGTGTGAGCCACGGTGAGTTCTACGGTAACGATACCTTCAGAGTTGTTACTCTCGGACAGTTCGGCGAAGGACAGAACATCAACGTATCGATGACTCTTACAGGAAGTGACCTTTATATAATGCATGAAGAAAACTTTTTCTACTATCTCGATTCAGATATCTTTAAGGAAGTGATGCCCAGACTCTCCGCATCAAATTTTGAGATATCGGAATACACAGAGGATTCGTTTAAAGGCACTATGACAATAGAAAGTGCTGACAGTATGGTATTCACAACGATCCCCTATGATAAGGGATGGCACGTTATTGTAGATGGAAAAGAAGTCGAAACGTACGAGATTCTCGACGCTGCCGTTGGATTTGACATTTCGGAAGGCACTCACGAGATCGAAATGTATTATTTCTCAGATGCAATGCTCTATGGCTTCATTATTACTCCTATAGGCATAGCTATGCTTGTGATCATTATAGTATTTGAAAAAAAGCTATCGAAGTTATACACGAAGATCATGCCAAAGGATGGTTTTTCTGATGACGAAAGCCAAGCGTCCGAGCTTATTCTTCCCGATGACAAAGAGATACTTTCAAACGCCAAAAATTCCAAAAACGATTCTCCGTGAAGATACATTAAATTGTTTTGATCCACAAACGGCTTCTTTTAAAATGGAGGTTCAAGTCAATGACACACAAACTGAAACGCATAACAGCGTTCGTGCTGGTGCTTGCTGCAATTGCCTCATCATCGATTTGGGGAATCGGTGCAGTATCCGATCCTGATGATCCAACCGCAGGAGACAAATCCGATGTCGAGACCGATGCTCCCGAGCAAGATGTTGTTTATGTAAAGGATACAGGCTCTGATTCGAATGACGGAAAAAGTGAAAAAAACGCATTCCAATCAATGAATGCTGCTTTTACTTCCCTTTCTGAAAAAGGCGGGATCGTTGTCATTTGCGGTAAGCTCACCTTGTCCGATGAAGCGTCTGTGCTTCCTTCGCATCAAAACAATATTGAAATTACAAGCTATCACGACGGAATCGATTACAGAAGCAAGCATGATGCCGAAATATATTACAAGAGTTCGATGAGCATCCACGGACCCGGAAAAACAAGCTTCTACGGTATTAAGCTTCATTCCGAAAATACTGCAGATATTTTCTGCAATGGAACAAATGTTTGTTTCGGCTCAAAAATAGATAATGTCTCAGATTCCGGATCCTACCCTCGTGTATGGGGCGGAATAGAACTTTCGAGCACCGATCTTGAGAATGACGGCGATTTTTCCGATTTCACACTTCAGATAGACAGTGGTTCATGGTCTCATGTTACTCTCGGAAATTACCGCAAAGACACGTACGCTCCGTTTGGTCTTGTAAAAAATGCAAATCTTATTATTACCGGTGGAAACTTTCTTTCAAAGGATGGAGAATCTCGTTCAAGCTCTCTTGTTTCGGGCGCATTTATTTCCGAGCACTTGTCGCTTCAGATATCCGGGGGAGTTTTCTACGGCTCATTTTACATAATCGGAGATGAGGGATCGGTCTCTCCGTACATGGATCTTAAATACACCGCCGATATCAAAGTATCGATTACTGACGGTGTATTTATGGGCGAATATATAAAAGCTCTTAATAACCCCGATGCGGAGTTATACGGAACATACGATTTCTCTATCACGGGCGGGTCATTTTCCTCGCTGACCTATATAAGCTGCGAAGGAGTAAGATCCGATATTTCTCTCACCTCGTTCGATCAGATTCAAAGCAAGCTTCACGGCTTCGAAAAAGTTGTATATGTCGATCCCAAAAACGGTAATGATAGAAACGGAGGAGAAGACCCTGCATCCGCCAAAGCTACTCTCTCAAGCGCAGTAACGTCACTTGCTTCAGGTGGTACGGTTGTTATATGCAGCGAGTATACTCTTCCCGAAGACTTTGTCATGACATATAATCACAATCCCGTCAAGATCACATCAAAGTACGCAGATGTAGATTACGGACAGTCAAATGGCGCCTCTATTACTATTTCCGGCAGCATCTATCTGCAATCGGATATCACCTTCGATAACATAAAGATGCTTGCTTCTTCTGACACTATGATCAGCTGTCAAGAGAGCTTAACTATTTCAAATACATGTGCTACCGAAGGTAATATATCAATTCGTCTTTTAAAAAATGAGAATATCCACTCGCTTAACATCCATTCGGGAAACTTCTCCGTCCTTGAACTGCAGGATTCGGATGCACTCACTTACCTGACTATCACAAACGGAACGGTAGATGAAATTAGATCCTCTGAGGAAAAAATGTTCACAGGTGATATTCTCCTTGATATCAGCGGCGGTGAGATCAAAAACAATATTGATCTTTCAAGCTGCGAGATCGGCGGTAACGTCCAGCTCATACTTGGCAAAACAACCATAGGAGGAGATATCACAGTGTCCTCTCCTTCCGAGGGAAAGGTTTTTGAGGCGCTTATTACAGAACAGTCACTCATCAATAAGGTTCACGGATTTGAGATCATTTCGGATGTATATGCCTTTGTGAAGGATGGTGGAACTGGAGACGGAAGCACCCCCTCGCTTGCCGCACCCGACCTGAGCACTGCATATTCTTTTCTCAAGGGGAGCGATGGCTCGATCATCATATGCGGTAAATACACACATAGCCAAACCGAAGCGGGAGTTGATGTTGGCACCTTGACATATTCGGGTAAATACAGAAGTATTGATTTTTCTTCCGTCAACAATTCGATTCTTACACTTCAGTCGGACTTTAATTTTTTAAACAACGCAACAATAAAGGATATAACTATAAAAGCTGCTGTTCGACAAGTGTCATTCAGATGTAATTCACATATCGTGCTCTTTGATTGGGGCATCAATGTCATTTCCGATTCCCTGTCGGGAGATTCATTACCTTCAATCCACGGTGCAGAAAGCTCTCCGGAAATGCCATTTAATGCAAAGGGAGAATCTGTAAGTGACAAGATCATCATCAACAGCGGAAAATGGAATAATGTTTATGCATCAGCCGCCGCAACCATAAACGGCTCTGTTATCATGGGAGCGCTCTATGGAACGGAGGATCTTTCTACCAACTGCTCGATTACCGTGTCGGGAGGTATCATTTACGGTGGTGTATATGCCTCGGGTTCTATGAAAAGCAACTGCACAAGCGATGTAACTATCAGCTTTAGCGGAGGAGAGATACACGGATACGTATCCCCCTCGTACTATTCAAGTGCAGGATATAAGGGTAAATACAAGATCAATATTACCGGTGGAGATTTTTCGGCTGTAGCAGCATTTATAGGTCCGGATCATGTAGGAGCTGATAAATTTTACGCCAATGTTGATGTTAAATACGATCAAAAGGCGGGAATGGACAGCGTCTCTACATATTTTAATCCCATTTCATCAGGACTAAGCACTCTTACATATTATGACGGTTATTGGTACCATTTTAGTGCACTTGATAATACGATCACTGTCCGCAGAAGCATTTCGGTAATGGGAGTTAACTCACATGAACCATACGAGACGATAGAAGTAAGCGGAGAGATCCTTGATATGTCAATTTCTTTGACAAATAACAGGATCTACGTACTAATTCTTACTATCGTAGATAATGTGCATATTACGAAGGTGTTTTCGTCAAAGAACACTTCGCAGGTTTCCTTCGATCACGTCGCCGATATAGAAGACAATGATATTATGACCCCTGAATTATATATATCAAACGGTCAGACGTATCTGTTCTATTCAAAGGAGAACGAAAACAAGGGCTTTGATATTTGTTGTGTTAAGCTAAAGGAAAATATGCAGTTCGGAACTGATCCGATAAAGATCATCTCTGCAACGGAAAAATGGGAAAACAATACCCTCAGCACACCAAGGTTATTTACTGCAGAGGACGGTTCGATGTACCTCGCATATACCGGAGGGGATATATATCGCGGCGGATCAATGCTCGGAATAGTAAACATCACCGACAATTCAGATCTGCTGAATTCCGCAAATTATAAAAAGCAAAAGGACCCCGTTTTCTACGAAAACGAAACGCACTCAGACCTTATACTCTCTTCGATCATAATGATCGATTCGTCTGAGCCTTATCTCGTTTTCAATTCATGCATAAATAATGAAAAGATGTTAGTAATGCAAAGCTTTTCGTATGACACAGAGGGTATTCCTTATTTCTCTGATCCGTGTGATATACAAATGCAGTACGTTGCATTTAATATTGTAAGAGAGCTTGAACCGCTGTTTGAAGGCTTTGAATTCAATATCAAAGAAAACGTTGACACTATAAGCACCATATGCCCTCCATTCAGCTTTAAGTTTCTGAAGATGGAGCATTTTATAATCATAGCATGCGGACTTGGATGTATGCTTCTTGTTCTGGCGATCGTGCTCATTAGAAAATTCATTACTAATCAGAGCGGTACTCGCACACAAAAAAGAAGCGCCCTGGGCAAAGGCAAGCTGAACAAGATCCATTCACGCAGACGCTCAGGAAAGCTTTATGCTGCATATCTCGAGCAATCCGCAAGCAACGAAACAATAACGGAAACGAATGAAACACCGTTATCCGAGACTATATCCGATCCGTCACCATCCGAATCGATCGAAAATACTTTCATCCCATCATCCGAGGAGGATGATCTTGACGATCATTCTCTTGTTGAATATGCAACCAAGAGTGATTTTGATCCATCCGAATCTACCGCGGAGCTTGATGCTGTCAAAGATAGCAACAATGACGAAATTGAGCATCAATAACTAAAAATAGTGACAATGAAAAGCACCTTGAAGGTTCAATTCATTGTCACTATTTTATTTATCCAGCAAAGATGCTATATAATCGGAATCACGTTTTACGTTTGTTGAGAAATTCGTATGGTATATCACAAATCCGGGTTTTGCGCCGGAAGGCTTTTTTATATGTCTGAGGTCAGTGTAATCCACCTCGATCATTACGTCTCCGAGTGATTTTGAATGAAATGCAGCTATCATTGCCGCATCAGTATAATCCTTCTCAGACGGTTCCACGTTGTTTGTGATCATTAGAACGTGAGAGCCCGGTCTATTCTTGGCGTGAAACCAAACATCCCCCTTTTGTCCGTACTTAAAAGTTATGTAATCATTCTGCAGATTGTTTTTTCCGCACAGTACTCTGTAACCACCGCTTGTGCGGTATACCAAAGGCTTAGGCGTAAATTTCTTCTGCTTTTTTGCGCTTTTTTGACAGTTAAGATAACCTGTTGCAGCTAACTCCTCGCGTATTTCGGAAAGCTCGGTTTCACCATCTGCTCTCGACAGCGATTCCTTGACCGTTTCAATGTAATCAAGCTCTCGTTTAGCTTTTTCTATTTGTTCGGACAGGTATACCTTACCGTTTTTAAGCTTCGTATATTTTTTATATTTTTGCTGGGCATTTGCTGCGGGTGTTAGCTGTTGGTCGAGCTCGATCGTTATTTCAGGGCAGTCAGGATCGTAGTAATTGATCACAGAAACCTTATCCATACCTTTTTTCAACTGATAAATATTGGATGTGATAAGATCGGCTTCGTAACGAAACTTATCACACTCATCGGTTGCCGCAAGCTCTTCGCTGAGCTTTATGATCTTCTTGCTTAAACGAGATTGAGCGTTATTTATAGTGTGCAAAAGGTCTCCCGCTTTTTGCTTTATCCTCTCGTTCCTGTCTCTTTCATCAAAAAATTTATCAACAAGAGAAGCAAAATCCTTCATCTCGACTAACTCATAACCTGTTCCGTATTGACGAATAGGTATAAAGGAGAACTCGACAGGCTTACCGATCTTGTCAATAACGATATATGGTGTAAAGCTTCGGCTGTTAACTATATTGACAAAATCGAAGAATGCATCTGCAATGCTTTGCGGATCGTGATCGGCAATACAAGAACTGACCGATCCGGAGACACGGTAAGAGATCTCTCTTGTAAGAAGCGGAGACAATCCGAAATAATTGGAGAGAAGAAACTTATCGATCAAGGAGTTCTTTTGAAGGTTAAGCTTCTCCAAAAACGATGTACGAGTCTCGGTCAGTGGATCACTCTTCCCTTTTTGCTCGGGTGGATTTTCATACGTCATTCCCGGTAATATCTGTCTTACCTTGCTTGTCGCAAAATCAATAAGCTTCATTGCGGTAATGATTTTTTTGTCATCGTCGAGCAGTATCATATTTGAATACTTACCCATGATCTCGCAGACGATATATCTGGTACAGGCAAAGCCCATTTCATCACGGCAGGCAAACTTGAGCATTATTGCTCTTTCAAAGCCAAGCTGTTTAACTTCTTCAAGTTTCGCTCCTCCGAGATGCTTTCTCATCAACAGACATAGCATAGGGGGGGTCGATGGGTTTTCTTTATTTATGTTAGAAAAAGATATCTTTGGATTATTTGTGCCGGCATTGATAACAAGCCGCAGACTTTTTCTTTCGTTATTGATCTTTACATCATGGAAAAGCAATACGATCTCTTCCTTTTCGGGCTGATGTATCTTTTCTATTTTCGCGCCAATAGCATATTTATTTATATCGTTAGCTGTGGCGGCAAACATTCCTGCGTCAAAAGGCATTATTTACTCCGTAATAGTTGAATTTTGTTTAATAACATAATCGGCAAAATCGAGAGCATTTGAGAACAATGGGCATGAGCACTCTTCGAGCGCTTCCCTACTCATGTGTCCGCTTAAAATAAGAGCAGAGTCGATACCTGCTTCGGAGGCTACCTCGTGATCGTGAGTGCTGTCACCTGCAAGTATAAATGTGTCAAGTGTATGCCGATCCACATAGTTACAGCATATCTTTCCTTTGCCGTAAGCATAATAATTGCTGCAACCGATTATCTCTTCAAAAAATGACCCGATTCCGAGACGATCGATCTGTTCGCATAACATATCATAGCTTGAAGCGGAAATAACAGTTTGCTTTATATTGTGCGCTTGAAAAAGCATCAAGGCATCCATAACACCGTCACACAGTCGCGCATCATGCTCGCGTCTTTTGTATTCAGCGACCCATTCAGGCGCAAGAACGGTCTCGTAGTCATCTTTTTCAAAATCAAAGCCGCATCTTCTGTAATAGTCCTTGATAGGAAATCCGAAGATCTTACGGTACTCCTCGACACTTTTTATCAAAGGTATATTTCGTGATGAGAGCATAACATTGACCGCATCTATACCTATGCTGACGTCATCGAGAATAGTCCCGTTAAAATCCCATATAACATGAGTATATTTCATAATTCACCTCAACTTATAGACGATTTTATCACAAATGACGATCGTAGTCAACCTTTCGCAGCATCAAAAATTCGGTATCGTGGTTGATACCGAATTTTCGTTATTAAATTACCTATCATTGGCTGCATCGGAGGTATCATTACCATATTTTTTTCGCTGATAGAGAATAATAGCAGCCGATGAGCATACCATGACGGTGATTACGGCAGGGGTAATGAGCTTCTTGAGATCAAATTCTTCTTTATCCTTATCATTATCCGAATCATCGGGAGTAAGCGCACCTGTTTCGATCGGAACGACAAATTCATTTTCACCAAGATCAATGACCATCCACAATCCGAAGAAATCGGTGCTGACCGTTATCTTATTATCAGCAAAGCGGAACAAGGTTCTTTCTGATAACTCGCCGAAGTTTTGAACAGAACCTTCGGAAATCTTATGCGATATACATTTCATGATGCCAATAAAGCTTTCGTCGGCATTTTTAGAAACAAGCTCGGGAATATATACAAAAACCTCGCCGTCTATATAATTCACGATTCCGATATGAGCAAAGGATTGATGTCCCGGAGCTTCGGGTACTGATACGTTTTTTGTAAAGTCAAGAGGAAGTGAAAGCTTGAAACAAGCTGCTGTAAGATCCGAGTTTTTATCTATTTCAACAGAATACTTTATATTGTCAAATGACAAATGCGACTTTTCAAAAACAATACTGCTGTTTATGTCAGATATCGCCTCATTGATAATTGCATCATCGGGCTTAGTAAATTCAAACCCGAATTCCGAGTCAAATCCTATTCCGTAGATGTCAAATCCGAGCTCCTCGTTAGAAATTCCGATAAATTCAACTGTTGAATATGATAAAACAGGAATATTATCCTTATCTACAGTCCATACCGAGTATGTATCGGAACAGATACAGCCATAATATGAATTCAATGTATCTATCAGCAGAGCGCTTTCGTCGGATAAAACAATAGTGTTGTCGGTCAACATAGTCAACTCATATGCAGGATCGTTATCTCTGTTTCCGCAAGCCGGAACATCGACCATAACGTATGATGAAACGGGCTTGTCCGAATATCCGCAGATAGCACCGAAAAATTCTGTCGCATCCGGCATAGTGCTGCTGTAACACCCTGTAACCGACATTCCCGAATATCCGCATATGCCGCCTGTCATTTTTATTGCCGAGACATCGCCTCTGTTAAGCGAATTCTCTATTGGAAATGAGGATGCACCGCAAATTCCTCCAACCTTGTCCAACCCCTGAATGTTACCGTTATTGAACGCGTTTACAACCACCGCATCAGAGTGGCCGCAGATACCTCCGGTATATTCTTTTCCTTCGACGGATGCATAATTTTTACACAGAGATATATTACCTGAACTGTAGCCGCAGATTCCGCCTGTATATTTGGTTCCGGATATTATTGTTTCCGAATTGATCTCGCATGAGATGATCAGAGACGTGTTATAAGCGCTGATACCTCCGCAATATTCAGCTCCGTAAATATACGAATTTTTTATGTCAAGGTTTTTTATGCTTCCGTCCATGGTATATCCGAACAGTCCGGCGCATGAGTTGTTACGAATATATATACCGCCGACAGCAAAGCTGCCACCATCATAGTTTCCTCTGAAAGGAGTGTCCGGAGAACTGCCCACAGGGGTCCATGTCTTGACAAGAGTAAGATCGCTTATCCAATTTTCAACAGCAAAATCATTTATCTTGATATTACACGTTTGCCTGAAGTAGACGTCTTTATAATCGTTTCCGTTATTAACGTTATAAGCAAGCAAAGCAAGAGCTTGAGGAGAATTTATCACGTATGGGTTTTCAGCGGTTCCTTCTCCTCCGCCGAAGGTCTCGCAGATCGTACCGTCCCACGGATCTGTAAAGGATTCTTCAACGACAGTAACGAGAGCAGAGCTCGATTTACTGCCGTCATTTGTTGTTACCGTTACTATGGTGACACCGGGCTGCAAACCAACGATAAGTCCCGTATCGGAACAATCAAGTATAGAGGAATCTCCTGTTGAGAAGGTGGCACCCAGGTAGGATGCTCCTGTGGGAATAATAGAATATTTCAGCTGCAAGGGCTTTCCTACAGGAATGATAAAGTGTGTGTTCTCGAGCTTTATACCCGAAGGGGTCGATCTTGGATTAACAGTAACAAAGCAATCCGCTATCTTATTACCGTCTTCGGTCTGTGCTCGTATAACGGCGTATCCTCTTCCTTTTGCCTTAACTTTTCCGTTTGCATCAACAACAGCGACGGCTTCGTTTGTAGAGAACAGCTTGACCTTTGGGTTTGTTGCATTTGCGGGAACTACAGTATATTTGATCTGAAACTCGCCGCCCGTCCACAAGGTGCGTTGGCGAACGTTCAGTGTCACCCCCTTTACGGGAATGTTAGTCTGAGTAATATCCTTAGATGTCAAAATGGGATTTCCGCCAAACTGAGAGCTCGTATCGAGCAGCCAGTTCATCCATCCCTTTTGCTTGGTCTGCTTATTTAACTTGTTACAAATACCCTGTTTATCGTCCAGTTTTTCGCAATCGGTAATATTCACCTGATCGGATGATGCATTGTCGGTACCGCTCCAAGCACAAGAGTTGATAGTTCCGCTGTTTTTAGCAGAAATTGCACCAATAGCAGCTCCTTTAAAGGTGGCAAGAGCATAACAGTTATCAATAGCACCGGTATTATTGCAGGCGATAGCTCCCGATAATGCCGAGACGTCCGATCCTACCGTGCCGATAACTCCGGAATTATATATCTTTCCGCTATTGTTTACTGCTATTCCCGCAGCATTAGCGGCATTAGAATCAACAGAGATCAAGGCATTTACAATAGTACCGCTGTTGTAAGCAATAAATGCGCTCAAGGTGTCAGTTGCTTTGAATTTCAGTCCGCAGATAAAGTATCCTCCTGCGCTGAAGGTACCTTGAAATGGCGCATCCGCACTAAAGCAAGCGGTCCAGTAATTAGCAGACATGTCAAGATCCGCTGCCATTCTGATCTGCTTATTAAGGAAGGTTTTTCCGCTGTTCGCAGCAACCATAAAAGCGGCAAGCTGAGCTTTATTCTTTATCTCATAAACCTCGGTCTTATCGTAGTCCCCGAGCCATTCCTTATCATACATTCCATCATCGCTCCAATTTGCCGCATCGGCAGACAAATGAGAAGAAAACGAGAAACAACCGATCGTTATTGAAAGAAATAACAAAACAACGATAATCTTTACTTTATTATTCATCAAAGAAAATTTCATCTTGTACTCCTGAACCAGTTTATATTATTTATTTTATCACATATATGTGAATGATTCAAGATAATTTTTAAACTATCAAAAAAAAGAGACGGAAGGCGAGCTTCCGTCCCTTTAATGTTATTTTGATGATGCGAACTTATGCAATAGACTTGATAAGATCGATAGCATCACGGTTGTTGATCTTACCGTCGCCGTTTACATCAGCGCTGTATGCAGCACCGTCAACAGCAAATCCGGAGAGATAACGAACTATGAGAGTAACGTCAGCGTTAGCAAGATTAGCATCTTCGTCGATATCACCTGCGGTTGTGGTGGAGGTGATAGTAACATTTGCTATTTCTGCATGCTGCTTATCATCAACATTGGGTCTCTCGTTTGCAGCGAAGTTATCAAGTACACTTGCCTTAGCAGTAAGCTTGATGGATCCTGTATTATTTGCGGAATCGTATACAACACCGGTGAGTGTAGCAGTTCTGGAAACGATGAAGGCATCTGCTTCAACGTCCATACCGTCTACTACGACCTCGATGTTACCGGTAAGGTAGTTCATTCCGAGGAGGGCGGTCTTTGCGAGATTCTCGATGCTATTACCGCTGAGCTTGCCGCCGAGGAGCTGTACGTTCATGTTGCCTGAATATGTACCTACAGGTCCCTTATCGCTGAGTCTTCTGTTTCCGAGAAGGATAATGCTCCAAGTACCACCCTTGATGGTGATGTTTACGTCACTGCTATTAGATGCAGATTCGACGTTATCGTAGGTAGTAGAACCAGCAGCAGCAACCGATACATCTTCGTAAACAAAGTATCCTGCTACAAAGCCGATATCGCTCTTTCCTTCAGCAGCAGTCGTGATAAAGTTATCGCCGAAGGTCAGATCATTATACCAGCCTACAACATAAGGATTGTTTGCAGTGGTATTTAACGTGAGCTTGTCAAGCAGAGTATCGCAACCGAGCTTGAAGGTATTACCGCCGAAGGTAAGGACAGCATCAGCTGTAGCAC
>JAZMZS010000277.1:0-11295 GCA_045586105.1 Eubacteriales bacterium
GGTTTGCCGAAAGTGCATCATTTGATGCGAGCGCTATCAGAAGAGGTCTGTTCGATCGCAGATGTGCTTTTGCCGCCATGGTAACTGGGGTGTCGGTGATACCGTTTGCGAGCTTTGCCAGTGTGTTTCCCGTGCATGGTGCGATTATCAGAGAATCAAGGTGTATCTTAGGTCCGAGCGGCTCTGCATCGGGTATCGTATGGATGGGGCGCTTTCCCGTGATGCTCTCGACCTCGCAAAGAAACCTCTCCGCCTGCCAGAAGCGTGTGTCGGTGCCGTAGACTACGCCGCTGACGATAGGGAGGATATCCTCCTTTTCGGATAGGCTGCGCATAAATTCAAGAGAAGCCGATAGGGTGCAGAAGGACCCGCAAAATGCATATCCTGTCATTTTGGCTTGAGCACCCCCTTCTCACGTAACAGCTCGAGCACACAGTCGCAGATTATCCCTGCCGCCGTGAAGGGTGCGACCTTCCCGGGCAGCGAGAGCGCCCATATCGTTTTGATCCCGAACGCCTCTGCGGCTCCTCTGTCGACACCGCCGTCATCCCCTGCAAGATCGATCATCAGCGTTTTTGGGGAGAGGGTACAAAGAACATCCTTTGTAAAAACGGTATACGGAACTGTGTTGAATATCACGTCGCAGTCGGCAAGAGCGGAGAGAGGGTGGGTGCCGTCGGGGCTTTTTTTGAGCGGGACGGGCGTGAAGCCGTTTGTTTCCGCATATGCAAGCTGCTCACCCGAGCGCGCGGCGATCTTGACGTCGGCACCCATAGCACCGAGAAGCTTTGCGACCGCCTTGCCTACTCTTCCGTACCCGACAACGGCAGCCTTCGAGCCGAATATCGTTATCGGGAGCTCGTCGAGCGCAATAGCGACCGCCCCCTCGGCTGTGGGGACGGCGTTTTTTATCTGCAGCTCCTCACATTCAAAGTAATCGATCACCGACAGCTGTGCCTTGGTCGCCTTTGCGGTGAAGGCACGGTCGATCTTTCCTCCGAGCAGAACTGTGTCAGGCTCGGCATAGAGTAATAATTCGGACAGCCGCGGGGGCTCGCCCTTATATAGGGGACAGTTGAGTGTTACTCCGTCACGGCTGACGGGGAGGGGAAGAACAAGTGCATCCGCCAGGCGTATCGCGTCCGCCATTTCGGCACACCTGACACACCCGCCTATATCACAGCTTTTGCTCATTCCCCATACCGCAACCTCAAATCCCATCGAACAGAGGCGGCATGCGAGCACCGCCTGCCGCATATCTCCTCCGAGGATTCCTATCTTTATGTTTTCATACATAGCTGAGTATTCCTTTTCAATAGGGGTTAGCCGACACGGTCGGCTACGCTAACAGTGTATGAATCCCTCCGCTTCGGTGATACCCCCTGAATAACACAGCCTTCAATTGGATAAAATACAAATATGGGAAAAGATGCTGTTTACAGAAAAAGCGAATGGATAAAGGAGATCGGGCTCGTTTTGCTCGGGTCTTTTTTGTATGCCTTTGCGCTGAATGTTTTTCTTGTTCCGAGAGGAATCGTTGTCGGAGGCGCAAGCGGGCTCGCTACAGCTGTCGGAACTGCGCTTTCTCTGCCCGTGGGCATGCTGATACTTCTGATAAATATTCCGCTCGTGATAGCGAATGCCGCCGTCTACGGACTTCGCTTTACCTACCGCACGCTTCTCGGCGTGATCCTGACGAGCATCATGACCGATGTATTTACCTTCCTTCCCGAGAGCGGAAGCGAGAAGCTGATCTGCGCACTTCTCGGTGGTGCATGCCTCGGTGCGGGAACGGGGATGCTGTTTTATATGGGTATAACCACAGGAGGCACCGATCTCGGTGCGTTCTTACTCAAAAAGAAATATCCGCACATGCCCGTTTCCAGGCTTATTCTTACGGTGGATGCGCTGATAATAATCGTCTGTGCGCTTATTCTCTCGAGCTTTGACGGAATACTCTATTCCTATATCGCAAGCATCTCGACCGCCGCCTCTCTCGATGCGGCGCAGGGCGGGCTCGGGGGCGCTAAGGCGATGGTGGTGGTAACAAAAAAAGCCCCCGACATAATCGCAGAGCTTTCTGACAGAGTGCGCAGAGGCGCTACCGTATACGGCTGTAAGGGAGGCTATACGGGGGAGGAGAAGCAAACGGTAGTCTGCGTGGTCAAGCGCCCCGAGATCTATTACGCAAGGGAAGCGGTCCTCCGCCGCGACCCCGAAGCTTTTGTGATAATAACCGATGCACAAGCGTACGGCAGAGGCTTCGAGCGGAAGCTTTGAGAATACAAAAAAGCAGAGACACGGCGTCTCTGCTTTTTTGCATTCCTACTGATGTTATCTGTGGATACGTCTCTTGGAAATAACGATAGCTGCACCTGCCGCAATTGCGGATGCTGCCATAATTACCATGATCGTTCCGAACGAGAAGCCGTCGCCCGTGTTGGGATTAGAGGGACCTGTGGAATCTGCAGGCTTTGCCGTTGTTACAGCAGGAACTGAGGTTACGGCGGGAGCCGAGGTGCCTTCGGGTGTCGTTACCGCGGGGGCAGAGGTGGTCTCGGGAGCCTTTGAGGTCTCGGGAGCCTGTGTAGTTTCGGGAATTACGGTGGTCTCGGGAGCTACGGTAGTCTCGGGTGCCTTTGAGGTCTCGGGCGCATCCGTGGTCTCGGGGGCTCTTTCGTTGAGCTTGCCGAGGTTGACATATACCTCGTAGCGGCTGTAAGAGTAAAGATCTTCCTTCTCGAATATCTCGGGAATGAACATGGGCTGACCGTTTACGGTGATCACGGTATTATCTGTGAATATGTATCCCGGATCTGCGGCAAGCTCTATATAAATGTAGTAGTACATGTCCTTTTTAAAGACGTTGGTTTCCATGTCCAGAATATCATTCCAATCGTCGGTAGCAGCCTCGCCCCAGGCAGTGGTTATGATCGTGCTGTTTGCTCCTTCGGAAAGTGTGAATTCAACGTCCTCGGCAGAGTCACCGACAAAAGGAACGGGGAAGGTTATATCAAGGTCGGTGATCTCTTCTCTGGTGTCTGCCTCGGGGGTGTAGGATGTGATGATCACCAGCATTCCGGAGCTCAGAATAAGATTATCTGCAGGGATATCAACACCGTTTACGGTGGCGCGGATGCTTTCGTCAAACATGAAGCCTTCGTCGGGTGCGACGATTATTGAAACCCAGTACTGCTTGTCTTCCTCGAGAATGCCGTCGTAGAGCTCAGCTGTCTCGGGATCCTCGCCTTCTCCCCAGATGACCGTGAACACGTTACCGCCTGTTGCCTCTGCATCATCGGTATGCGATCCCGCGGGAGCCAAAAGAGTGATATCTACCTTTTCGGCTGCGGGAAGAAAAGCGTGATGCATGGTCGCAGGGGCTTCTGTGCATTCCGTCATAACATATGACTCATATTCGTTTGTATAGATGATAGTATTTTCGTCAAACTTGTAGCCTTCATTCGCGGTGACCGTGAAGGATACGTAATATGTATTGCCAAATTCAAAAGTGCCTGAGAAGGGCATGAAATCGCCGTCGAACCATTCAGCCGAGACCTCGTAGTTTGCATCCGAGGGGATGGAGAATGAAAAATCCGCTGTTTTGTCGCCTTCTTCGGGCTCGGGGTAGGTGATGAATACCTCATCTATTACCTCGGAAGAAGCTATCGATTGGTCGATATGGTAGTATTCATAGCAGAACATCGTAGTAAAGTTTTCGAATACAGCATCCTCGGAATAGGTATAATAGCTGAAGTAATAGCCTGCCTTGGGGATGATCATTGCTTCGAAGTAATAGGCCGCTTGGTCCTCGAAGATACCCGTAAATACGTTCCAATCAGTATCGTACCATTTGCAGGTGAGTGTATATTCTGCGCCTTCGGGTACGTAAGCGGTATAGTCCAAGGAGCTGTCTCCTGCAACGGGCTCTCTGATGCCGAGCACCTCGACTTCTTCTATCTCATGGCAGTCGACGGGATAATAAAGATCTATGTACAATTCGTTTCCGTACTCTTGTGTGAAGCAGTTGTCCAGATCGTAGACGCTTTCCCCGTTGACGTTGATGTCTGTTTCGAACTCCTCAAAGGTGTACCCGGTATCTGCAAATACAGTAATCTGAAGACGGTATATAGAGCCCGCCTCGAATTTTTCGTCAAACGTATCGTAGAAACGGGACTCGTAATTGTATTTCGTCCACTCGGCGTAGATAGTATAGTTTGCCGTGGTCGGAACCGTCAGCGATTCGGCGGATGCAGACTGACCTGCCACAGGCGCGCTTACTCCCGATACGTCAACCTGATGGATGGTCGTTTCTGCGCTTACGGCAACACAGGCAAATACAGATAATACTGCACTCAGCATGACTGTGATAGCTCTTAAAATGTGTTTCTTTTTCATGTTTTTCTCTCCTGTCTGAAAAAATATTTATGATCGTCGGTCATAAATACAATATAGTACATATATTATAACAAAAATGTCCGAAAATGTCAATGATCAATTAAATGCTAAAAAAAATTATCCGAGCATATGAAGCAGCAGACAAACGCCGAGCACTATCGCCGTAAGAGTGCTGGCGGCGGCGTATATGAGCAATGTCAGCAGCTGCTTTTTTGGAATGCTGACTGCCGCATCCTCGCTTTGCCCGGTCTCCCCCTCGCCGGAGGAGGTGTCCTCTTCGAGGATCTCCTCGCCCGTGATCAGCCAGTCGCAGCTCACACCGAACTCACGCGCGATCACCGCGAGCTTGTCTACCTCGGGGAATGCCTTGTCCGCCTCCCATTTCGATACGGATTGCCTCGATACTCCGAGCTTGGATGCAAATGCCTCCTGAGAGAGGGATGCATCCGTGCGGAGCTTCTGTATTCTTTGTCCCTTTGTCATTATTTCAAGAACCCGTTGATTATTTCTTCCTCGGCTTCCTTTTCGGTAAGTCCGAGCGTCATGAGCTTAATGAGCTGCTCGCCCGCTATCTTGCCTATAGCCGCCTCGTGAATGAGGGAAGCGTCGATGTGGTTCGCGGTGATCTCGGGAATAGCGACCACCGATGCGCCGTCCATGATTATAGCGTCGCACTCGGTGTGTCCGGAGCACGCGCAGTTACCGTTTATCCTGGAAATGAATTTCTGCTTCGATTCACCCGAAGCGACCGAACGGGAAACGACGTGAGCACCCGAGCCCTCGCCGTTAAGATCGACCTCGAACTCGGTCTCGGCGTACTGCTTGCCGTGCGTCATGAGCTTTTCCTTTACGACGAGCGTTGCGCCCTCCGCAAGCTTGGCCGTAGTTTTTCTTACCGTGGAATCAACGCCCTTTATCTGCGCCGTCTCCATCTCCATGTACGCGTCCTTTTCAAGCACGCATACGGTGGTCGGATTCATTACGTTCTCGCCCTTACCGTCGCCTTGACCGTAGTGCTTTTCTATATACTTGACTTTGGCACCCTCTCCTACGAAGAAGGAGTGGATACCGCTGTGCTCGCTTGCCTCGTCACCCGAATTGTGAATGCCGCAGCCTGCGACGATGGTGACGTCGGCGCCTGCACCAATGTGGAAATCGTTGTAAACGAGCTCGCGCAGTCCCGTTTGAGAAAGAATAACGGGAATGTGCATGCTTTCGTTTTTCGTGCCCTCCTTGATATAGATATCTATTCCGGGCTTGTCTTCCTTTTTTTCAATAACGATATTCTCCGAGGAATTCTTACCCTCGAGCTGTCCGTTTATTCTCAGCGAATACGCTCCCTCGGGAACCTCGTGGATCCCCGCTATCTGAGAGAGCAGTTCCTTTTGTATCTTATCCATGCTTTACTCTCCTTTCGTGTAGCGGCACCCTGTACTGAATGAAAGAAGCTCGGGCATGATCTCGTCCTTTGTGCCGATCTTCGAGATCCTGCCGTCTGCGATGACCACTATCTTGTCAGCAATATCAAGTATCCTCTCCTGATGCGAGATAATGAGGATAGAGCCGTGAGTTCTCTCGTACATCTTCTCAAACACCTTGATAAGATTGTTGAAGCTCCAAAGATCAATTCCCGCCTCAGGCTCGTCGAACACCGACAGACGTGTTCCTCTGGCGTTTATCATAGCGATCTCGATACGCTTCAGCTCTCCGCCCGAGAGGGAAGCGTTCACCTCGCGGTTGATGTAGTCCTTTGCACAGAGACCTACCTCAGACAGGTAAGCACACGCCTCGCCTACCGATATGCTTTTGCCGGACGCCAAGGATATAAGATCCTTGACGGTAAGCCCCTTGAATCGCACGGGCGCCTGGAATGCAAAGCTGATCCCCGCCCTTGCTCTCTCGGTCACGTTCATGTCCGTAATATCGACACCGTCAAATATGATGCGGCCGCTGTCGGGCTTGACTATTCCCGCAATAATCTTGGCAAGCGTGGATTTTCCCGAGCCGTTAGGCCCCGTGATAGCGACGAAGCGCTCGTTTATCTCAAGCGAAACGTCCTTTAATATTTCATTTCCGTCAGCCGTGTAGCTGATGTTTTTTAATTGCAGCATTTTACGTTTTCCTTTTTACATTGTACTGATAATATAAAAGCATACTATTATATAAATATAGCATAATTTTCTTTGCACTTCAACACCTTTGTGATATTTTTTGTGAAAAAATGCGCCGTTATACAGCTTTTTTGCTATACGTCCCGTCATAAAGCGGAATGCACCGCAGTATAGATTGTAATGCGAGGTGATAATATGTTTATTTATTCCGTCAGAGCAAGCACTCTGAAATTTGCGGCGATAGTTGCCGTGGGAATAGCGGTATTTGCCGCACTTTTTGTTTTCATACCCCCGTATGATGAGCAGACGGGAGGGGTCGAAGCCGCGGCAGTGAGCTATGACAATGTCAAAACGGATGAGCAGAGACGTGCGTTTATTGCTTCTCTCGGTTACAGCGCCGCATCCTCTCCCGCTGAGAGCGTCAGCGTAAGGATACCGAGAGAATTTGACAAGATCTATGCAGGCTACAACGAGATGCAAAAGGTCCTCGGCTTTGATCTTTCGAGGTACAAAAACAAGGAGGTCGAGCGGTATACGTATACACTCGAGAACTATGAAGATTACGAGGGGACCGTGTATGCAAATCTGCTCGTGTACAGAGGAAGGATCATAGGCGGAGATATCTGCTCGGCGGATGCGGGAGGCTTTGTTCACGGACTTAAGGCGAAATAAATAGAAAAAGCAGACGGCGCTGCTTTCCGTCTGCTTTGTAAAAATGCTCTTGATCCTTTACTGTCCGTCGATGCCGCCGATCCTCTCGAGCACCCTGTCCATCAGAAGATTTTCTCTGTATCCGTAGAGACCGCCCGCATACTCGAAATATCCTTCAAAGTCGCTGATCCCGTGGTACATCGTGTAATACATGATGTTCGGCTCGATGAGTGTCTTGTAGTCATTCTGCGCCTGCTCGCGCGCCTGATCGTCTGTGACCGATATGCCGAGATCCTTTGCCGCTCTGTGGATAATGAGCTTTTTGCGCATGATCTCTGCGGCGGGATCTGTCACCGCTTCCTGCTTGAAGGCATCAAGCGAGAGAAAGCCCCACTGCATTATCAGCTCGTCGATCGTCGTGTTGTAGCTTGCCGCCATAGCAAGGTAGTAATTGTAATAAAAGTCCTCGTATCCCTTTTTCTGCTCCTCGGGCATGGAGGATATGACCGATTCCTTGCTCAGGTGATCCCATACCGCCTGCGTGATCTTTTTGCTGTCCTTGGCTTTGTTTGCGTTCGTAAGCGATCTCTTGACTGTCTCCTTGAATTCAGCCGCTGTCTTGTCGCTTGTTCCGAATATGCTTTCGTTCTCCGAGATAAGAGCATCGGTAAGCTCGGGGATCTCGGGACGGAAGATCTTGTGTATCTTTACCGTGAAAACGACACTTTTTCCCGCAAGCTCGGTGTTCTGGTAGTCATCCGGGAATTTCAGGTCAAGATCCCTCGTCTCCCCCTCCTTCATTCCGAGCATTCCGCGGTCGAAGCCGTCGATAAAGCCCGAGTGAAGGATGGATATGTCATGCTCGGTGTCAACAGCGGTCCCTCCCTGAAATGCAACGCCGTCAAGCTTGCCCGTGTAATCCATCAGAACCCTGTCAAGATCCTGCAGGATCGCATCAGCCCCGGCACTTTCCTCGGGGTATTTTGCAAGCTTGAGAAGATATACCGATCTTATTTCCGCTTCCGCATCCTCGTCGTCCGCCTCTCCGAGAAGCTCAAGCCCCTCCTTGTAGTTTTTCGACGAATAGTCCACAGGCAGAGTTACGTAAGCGGACAGATCGAGCGAAGAAAAGTCATATTCGGGCATCTGCGGTACGGGTACGCTCTCCCCGTCCTTTTCGCTCGTGTCGGCAGATCCCGTTTCGGGTGATGCTTGTTCATCCCCGGTGCTCTCGGCGGTATTGGGAGAGCAGGATGCCAGTAACAGCACGGCAAGTGCAAGCGCCGCCGATCTTGACAGACGCATTTTGAAATTCTTAGTGTTCACCTTATCAGAACTGCTCCTTTAATCTTTCTATACAGTCGCTGCATATTCTTTTGCCGAGATAAAACTGAATGCTGTCGCAGCTTCCGCAGAACGTGCATGAGGGCTGGTATTTGTGAAAAATGATGTTGTCATTGTCGGTGAAGATCTCGAGACTGTCGCCGTCCTTGATGTCGAGGGTCTTTCTTATCTCCATGGGGATGACCACTCTGCCCATTTCATCGATCTTTCTGACTACGCCTGTAGATTTCATTTCTTTTCCTCCCGGTTATTATTATATAAGGCAGTATAACTTAAACTGACATAATATTACCATAAATAACAGAAAATGTCAATATCTGACATGAAAATAAATCATATTTTTTTCACCTGTGCTCCGCTTTCTGCATAAAGAACCTCCGGGATGGCAAAAGATAAGGCAGAACCTTACGGGAGCGTGGCAAAAAATGATAAAAGGATGCTCGAGAAGAGTGGTATATCTGAAGAATACAGACAGTGCGATGTTTGACGAGGCGTATTTTTTGCTCAGTAACGGACAGGCTGCAAGGACAGGAGAGAAGGATATGATCCGCGAGGCGGAGCGTATCATCAGCGAGACGTCGGGAGCGGCGGTCACGGAAGAGATAAAAAAACGCGGCGGCAGATTTTGGTTTTGCACAGGTGCGGTTTGTGCAACCGGGCTTTACCTTCTGCTCGGGAGCCTTTTGCTTTTGCTCGGTATCCTTTGAGCGCGGCGGCAGACAGATATAATTTTTGCCGTTGCTATTGATTTTATGATCGGAATGTTGTATAATCAAGACAGTAATATATGTTCGTAGTTTTTGTTACCCACAATTCCGTATGCACAGGCGGGGGCCGTTATACCGTCTGCGGTGCGGATGCATAGCTTTCCCCGGAAGGGATATTTATGCCCATTTTATGGCAAAACGCGAAAAACGGCTTTCCTGCCGTTTTTTTCTGCATACAAAAAACGATCGTAATTTTAAAAAACAAACAAGGAGAAAAAATGGCAAAAAAAGATACCAGACTAAAGGTCATGATGCTCGGAGGTCTCGGTGAGATAGGCAAGAATATGGCAGTGCTCGAATACGGTGCGGAGATGATCATCGTAGACTGCGGACTTGCTTTCCCCGATGACGATATGCTGGGCGTTGACCTTGTCATACCCGATTTCAGTTATATTGAAAAAAATGCGGATAAGGTACGCGGTGTTTTCCTCACTCACGGCCACGAGGACCATATCGGCGGAATACCTTATCTTCTCAGATATGTAAATCCGAATATTTACGGAACGAGGCTTACCCTCGGAATTATTGAGAAAAAGCTCACAGAGCACGATCTTCCCCATAAAGCACAGCTTAACACGGTCGAGGCGGGGCAGAGGGTCAAGGCGGGCGTGTTTGAGGTGGAGTTCATTCACGTTAACCACTCGATAGCCGACGCTTGTGCGCTTGCCATCCGTACCCCTGTAGGAACGGTGCTTCATACGGGAGACTTCAAGCTTGATGTAAGCCCGATCGGCGGAGAGATGATGGATATCACGCGCCTCGGCGAGATAGGGCGCGAGGGGGTCAGCCTTCTCATGTGCGAGTCTACCAATGCCGAGCGCTCGGGCTATACTCCCTCCGAGAGAAAGGTCGGACGCTCGCTTGAGGATATCTTCACGAGAAACGAGCATAAGAGAATAGTCATAGCTACCTTCTCTTCGAATGTCCACCGCGTGCAGCAGATAATCGATACGAGCGCTGCCCACGGCAGAAAGGTCGCTATCACGGGCAGAAGCATGCAGAATATCGTCGGAGCGGCAACGTCGCTTGGATATATGGATGTTCCCGAGGGCGTGCTTGTCGATCTTTCCGAGATCAAGAGATTCAAGCCCGAGCAGCTTACCCTGATATGCACGGGAGCTCAGGGAGAGCCTATGTCAGCCCTTTACAGAATGGCGTTCGGAGAGCATGAGAAGGTGCATCTCACCCCTGACGATACGGTGATCATCAGCGCTTCTCCCATTCCCGGAAACGAAAAGCTCGTCGGCAAGGTAATAAACATGCTTCTCTCGAGAGGCGTTACCGTGCTTCATGACCAGATAGCGGACGTTCACGTTTCGGGACACGCATGCATGGAGGAGCTCAAGCTCATGCAGGCGCTTATCAAGCCTAAGTACTTCATGCCGATACACGGCGAGTACCGACACCTGATGGCAAACAAGGAGATCGCCGAGTTCATGGGCGTTCCTTCGCAAAACATATTTATATCCGAGATAGGAAAAACACTCGAGATCGGCAAGAAGGATGCACGCTGGGGACAGAATGTGCCCTCGGGCAGAGTGCTCGTTGACGGCTCGGGCGTGGGCGATGTCGGAAATATCGTTCTCAGAGACAGAAAGCATCTCTCGCAGGACGGACTTATCGTAGTTGTAGCTACCGTGGATATGATCTCGGGAGAGATCGTCTCGGGTCCCGATATAGTCAGCCGAGGCTTCGTTTACGTACGCGAGAGCGAGGAGCTGATGGAAAACGCCCGCGCGGTCGCATATGACGCCCTTGATAACTGCATCGTCGGCGGCTGCCGCGATTGGATGGAAATGAAGACCGAGGTCAAGGATGCCCTCGGTAAGTTCCTCTTCAAGCAGACGAAGAGAAAGCCGATGGTTCTGCCGATAATAATGAGTATATAACATCGCTTGAATCTTTCGCGCAATACTTCGGAAACTGCGTGTCTCGGGGTCGGTCGTGTATGTAAATACACTCCGCTCCCCCTCGCACTTGTTTCCTTTGTCTTGCATCAAAATCTTCGGCGCGAGGAACCTCGC